>JBFKXV010000121.1:0-7136 GCA_041637935.1 Burkholderiales bacterium
CGCCATTGCGCCGGCCGCGTTTCATGCTGCGGCTCGACCGGGGCAAGCGCACCATAGTCGACCAGCTTGATCAGCAGCTCTGATGAAAGACCGGAGAGCTCGACCAGTTCCTCCAGCGTCACGATGGTGCGTTCATTCAACGATTGCGCATCGGCGATTTCGATTTTCATCTACCGTCTCCTTCGTTGAGTACCGCGCGCGGATCAAACTGCGAAGCAGCAGCCAGGTCCTTGAACAATGCTTTCTCGCGCTCCGTGGGTTGAGAGGGAACGACGATCTGAACGATCGTAATCAGATCACCCTCGCCCGAGCCACGTTTCGGTAGTCCGCGCCCGGTCAGCCGCAATTTGTTTCCGCTATTGGTTCCCGCTGGCACTTTCAGTCGCACCGGTCCGGCGAGCGTCGGCACATCGACGCTGGCACCCAAGGCCGCTTCCCATGGAGACAGCGGCAAATCGATGTAAAGATCATGTCCTGCGGCACGGTAGATACGGTGAGGTTTGAATTCGATATTCAGATACAGATTTCCGTCGGGACCGCCATTCATGCCTTTGCCACCCTTGCCCTTGAGCAGCAAGCGTTCACCGTCGGTAACACCTTTGGGTATGCGCGCCTTGAACAGGTGCGGAACGCGGCGCATGCGTCCCCGCTGGTCGATTTCGGGCACGCTGAGGCTGAGCTCAAGTTCGGTGCCCCGCCACGCATCCTCGATCGTAATCGGCGCTGTAACCTCATAGTCCTGCCCCGGAATCGGGACCGGCCGACCGCGCTGCCTGCCGCCACCAAATGCGGCAAACAAGTCCGACAGGTCGATGTCCTCGTACGCAAAATCGCCGGCAGCGAACCCCTGGCCCCAATCCGGGGGCGGCCGGAAGTCCTCGCCCGGCCGGTGTTTGCCCAGGTTGTCATAGGCAGCGCGCGCTTGCGGGTCCTTCAGCGTCTTGTAAGCCTCGGACACATCCTTGAATCTTTCCTCGCCTTTCGGGTCGGTGGAAACATCGGGATGGTACTTGCGTGCCAGCTTGCGATACGCCTTCTTGATCTCATCGTCACTGGCATCGCGTTTCACGCCGAGGATTTCGTAATAGTCTTTGTATTTCATCGACTCTTTTCTTCAATGGCGTCTTTTGCTTAATGGCGTCGTCTGTTCAATGCGGTCTTCCCCGCACCCAATTTCAGAGTTGCGCTACCGCAGCTTCGAAACGCTGTCGAGATACACCGGTCGTAGTGTAATCACCGATACTGCTCTGTGTGCCATCTGGCTCCCACAAAGCGATCTGGACGTCTGTGATATTGCATCGCCACTGCCAAATTTCAATACGTTATGGCAAACGCCGGCATGATGATGAAGGCTGCAATCGCCGCCGGCGTGGCCTATCGCATCACAGGTAGCCAACGCTGACCATTTTCTATGCGCACCCTGTTCAAAAACGTCAACATTCTCGATTGCACAGGCACTCCACCATTTCGTGGCCGGGTGCTGGTCGACGGCAAAACAATTGCCGGCGTGTGGCCCGAAGATGAGCGTCCCGACACCGTCGATGCCGACGTGTCCGACGCCGAAGTGTTCGAAGGCCGCGGTGCGACGTTGATGCCGGGGTTGATCGAGCCTCACTCGCACCTGACATTCACCAACTACACACGCTCGGTCGAAATGGCAACGATTCCGCCCGAAGAGCACATGCTGATCACAGTGCGCAACGCGCGCCGGATGCTGGAGATGGGATTCACCAGCTGCTTCAGTGCCGCCTCAGCCAAGCCGCGGCTCGACGTGGTGCTGCGCAACGCGATTGACGCGGGCGAGTTTCCCGGGCCACGCACCTTGGCCGCGTCACCGGAGCTGACCGTAACGGCTGGTCTCGGAGATGCACGGCTTTGCCACTTCTATCAGGAAAGTTTTGCAGTGGTGCTCGACGGAGCGACCGAATTCCGGCGTTATGCGCGGCTGATGTGCCGCGAAGGCGTCGACACCTTGAAAATTAATGTGTCAGGCGACGCCGGAACGCCGGCGTCGCCGGCTGAAACGACGGTGATGGCCGAAGACGAGGTCGCCGCAGTCAGCGAAGTGGCGCACCAGCATGGAAAAAGGCTCGCTGCGCACGTGCGCAGCGCAGACTCGGTAAAACTGGCGCTGCGCCACGGTGTCAACGTCCTTTATCACGCGACCCTGCTCGACAACGAAGCGTTGGACTTGCTGGAAGCCAATCGCGAACGTATTTTCGTGGCCCCGACGCTGGGTAATCTGCACGCCACCTTGCACGATGCACCGGCTTGGGGAATCCAGTTCCGTCCGGAACACGAACGCGCGCTCAATGACGAATTGGAAGCCGGCATCGACAACATGAAAGCACTGCATCGTCGCGGCGTACGCATCCTGCCAGGTGGGGACTACGGAGTCGCCTGGGCGCCAATTGGTGCCAACGCCCGTGACATCGATCTGTTTGTCCGCTTGCTCGGCTTCTCACCCATGCAGGCGATCCTGGCCGCGACGAAATCGGGCGCCCAAATCATGGGTATGAGTGAGCAAATCGGCTCGGTACAGATCGGTTATTTCGCTGACCTGCTGCTCGTCGATGGCGATCCGACACAGGACGTCACGATCGTTCAACAAGAGGACAAGATCATCGCAGTGATGAAACAGGGAAAACTCCACAAACGAGCACAAGGCGACGCCGCTCCGTATTAGATCCTGTTTCTTCGCCAGTTCTCGCCCGCCCGTGCAAAGACCGGGCTTTGACCAACCGGCACACTCAAAGATCAATCAGCCGGCTCGCCGTGAGACCAGCTTGAGTCCGTTGCGACAATTTCAGAACGGCCCACGTCGTTGAGCGCGATACGCGTACCCAACTTCAGGATGAAACGCTCGCGACCACCGGCTTGGCAGCCTCTGCAGACACGGACGGCTCGAGACGGCGACGCATACGGACCACTTCTCCGACAACGATCAGTGCCGGTGGCTTCATCTCTGCCGCTTTGGCCACATGTGCGAGTGTCTGCAATGTGCCCGTAATAACGCGTTGTGCTGTGGTGGTGGCGTTCTCGATCACCGCCGCTGGCATGTCGGCCGGCAATCCATGGCGCACCAATTCACGGCAGATTGCCGCCATCTGCCCGACACCCATGTAGAAGACCAGCGTCTGTCCGGGACGCGCTAGCGCTTCCCAATCGAGTGCCAGCGTACCGTCCCTGAGATGACCCGTGACGAAGACACAGGCATGGGCGACATCGCGATGCGTCAGCGGGATGCCTGCATAACACGACGCACCCGATGCGGCAGTGATACCCGGCACCACCTGGAACGCAACTCCCTTTTCGGCGAGCTTGTCGATCTCCTCGCCGCCGCGACCAAATATGAACGGGTCACCACCTTTGAGCCGCAGCACGCGCTTGCCCTGCTGGGCCAGCCGGACCAGCAGAGCGCTGATGTCCTCCTGCGGCAGTGTGTGGTTACGACTTTCTTTTCCGACATAAATGCGTTGCGCATCGCGACGCACCATATCGAGAACGCCGTCGCCGACGAGATGGTCATACACCACAACATCGGCCTGCTGCATGAGCCGCAACGCACGAAACGTCAGCAAGTCAGGATCTCCCGGCCCGGCCCCCACCAGATAGACCTCACCGGTCGCGTCGGCGCTGTTCGTGCCGTCAATCGCTTGCGCCAATTGGCGCCGTGCCGTTTCACTGTCGCCGGACAGCACCAGTTCAGCGATGCGCCCCTGCAATATCCCCTCCCAGAAAATCCTCCGCGCGCGAGGATCAGCAAAGTGGCGCTTCACCCGTTCACGGAATTCTCCTGCAAGCCGCGCGAGCTGTCCGATACGCGCCGGTATTACGCTTTCCAGGCGCGCTCGAAGCAGGCGCGCAAGTACCGGTGACGTTCCACCAGTCGACACCGCGACCAGTATCGGCGAGCGGTCAATCAGCGCCGGCATCACAAAGGAGCACAGCTGCGGTTGATCGACGACGTTGACAGGAATATTGCGGGTGCGGGCAGCCTCGTACACCGCACCGTTGATTTCCGGCTCGTCAGTGGCAGCGATTGCCAGAAACGCTCCCGACAAATGTGCAGGTTCGAACGTGCAGGCACTATGGCCGATCGCTCCACTTGCATACTGCCGCGCCAATGCGCCGCAGAGGTATGGAGACACGACATGCACCAACGCTCCGGCGGACTTCAGGAATTCGGTTTTGCGCAAAGCAACCTCGCCGCCTCCCACGACCAGGCATCGTTTGCCACGCACGTCCATGAACACCGGCAAATATTCCATGCGAGCTCCCCTAGTTCTTTAGTCGTAGTTCTTTGTGATTAGATGCAGCCACACTTGCCATTGGCATGCACCTTATCTGCATGTTGTCGAGTGAAGTCTTAACCTAGATCAAGGTTTCTGCATCTGCTTTCCTCCAGTCTTGTTCGAAATGCAGTCGGAGATTTGTTTCATCTGAGGAGAATGAAATGAGACTTGGCATATTGGAGGGGATTGCAGTGATCGCGGCGGCCGGAATGCTTGCCATCACCCTTGATCAAGCGCGCGCCGACGAAAAGGAAGACGAAAGGCACATGACCGAGCCTGAAATGGAGTACCAGGCCGGCGGGTCGCCTCTCGCTGACCAGGAAATGCATCAGGACATCAATCCCGATGCCCCGCCGATGACCCATTCAGAATTCCAGCGCGGGCGCCAGATCTATTTCGAGCGCTGCGCCGGTTGCCATGGCGTGTTGCGCAAGGGCGCCACCGGCAAGGCGCTCACGCCGGACATCACTCTCGAGCGCGGAACCGCCTACCTGAAAGTGTTTATCAATTACGGTTCCCCCGCCGGCATGCCGAACTGGGGCACTTCAGGCGAACTCACCGAGGATGAAGTCGATATGATGGCGCGGTACATTCAGCAGACACCCCCGACCCCGCCTGAATTCGGCATGAAACAAATGAAAGCGACATGGAAGGTGGTGGTTCCTGTTGAAAAGCGGCCGAAGAAGAAGGTGAACGACCATGACATCACCAATATCTTCTCAGTCACTTTGCGCGACACCGGCGAGGTTGCACTGATCGACGGCAAAAGCAAGAAGATCATCAATATCGTCAAGACCGGGTATGCAGTACACATCTCACGGCTGTCAGCCTCGGGGCGCTACCTCTACGTAATCGGGCGCGACGCCAAGATCAACCTCATCGACCTGTGGCTGAAAACGCCTGATACCGTTGCCGAGATCAAGATCGGACTGGAGGCTCGTTCGGTAGATACGTCCAAATACAAAGGATATGAGGACAAGTACGCGATCGCGGGATCCTACTGGCCGCCCCAGTACACGCTGATGAAAGGCGACACGCTAGAACCGCTCAAAATCGTCTCGACTCGCGGCATGACAGTGGACACCCAGGAATACCACCCTGAGCCGAGGGTTGCCGCAATCGTCGCCTCGCACTACAACCCCGAGTTCGTGGTGAATGTGAAGGAAACCGGCAAGATCCTGATGGTGAATTACGAGGACGTTGATAATCTTGTTGTCACCGAAATCGCCGCGGCACGTTTTCTTCATGATGGTGGCTGGGACGCATCCAAGCGGTATTTTTTGGTCGCGGCAAATCAGTCAAACAAGATCGCGGTGGTCGATTCCAAGGAGAACAAGCTGACCTCATTGATCGATGTCGGCAAGATTCCGCACCCGGGACGAGGCGCCAACTTCGTCGACCCGGAGCATGGCCCCGTCTGGGCGACGGGGCATCTGGGTGACGAGACCATCGCGCTGATCGGAACCGACCCGGGCCAGCACAAAGATGCAGCGTGGAAAGTGGTGCGTACTCTAAAGGGCCAGGGCGGCGGGTCGCTGTTTATCAAGACTCACCCGCATTCGAAGAATCTGTGGGTTGATACGCCGCTCAACCCTGATCCCAAAATCAGCCAATCGATCGCGGTATTCGATATCAACAATCTGTCGAAAGGCTTTGAAGTCTTGCCGATCGCGGAATGGGCCGGCGTTGGAGAAGGCGCCAAGCGCGTCGTGCAGCCTGAGTACAATAAGGCAGGTGATGAAGTATGGTTCTCGGTGTGGAGCGCGAAGAACCAGGAATCCGCAATCGTTGTGGTAGACGACAAGACGCGCAAGCTCAAGGCGGTCATCAAGGACAAGCGGTTGATCACACCGACCGGCAAGTTCAATGTTTACAACACGCAGAATGATGTCTACTGAGAGCGAGATGAACGACATCGAAACGCAATCTCGCGGTTTTGGATGCGAACCACTTGTATGCGCGGGCCTCGATCCCGCGCATCGCTCCGGATCATGATTACCGGCCGCCGGGCACGTCCGGACAACCCAGCGTCGCGACGGCCTTCGCACACCGCCATTACTGACTTTGCGCAGACCTGCATACGATCAGGTGCTGACTAGAGTCTAGGCAACGACGCTGAATGCGGGGGATCATGCTGCGCTGGATTGTGTCGGGAACGAATCGAGCATTGCTGTCGCTGGCGGCGATCGGATGTGTCGTCCAGTTCAGCTTCGCGCAAGCGGAAACACCCGCACCGGCACGACAGGAGGAGCTTATTCAATTGCTACGCAACGATTGCGGCGCGTGTCACGGCCTTCGGCTTAGCGGCGGACTTGGCCCGGCGCTGCGTCCCGAGGCATTGCGGGATAAGGCGGCAGATAGCCTAAAGCAGGTCATTCTTCAGGGCCGGCCTGGCACGCCGATGCCCGGGTGGGCGCCGTTTATCAGTGACAGCGAAGCGGAATGGCTCGTCGAATTACTGTTCCATGGAATCATTGATGAACCTGGAGTCATCGATGAAACTGGAGTCATCGATGAAACTGGAGTCATCGATGAAACTGGAGTCATGGATGAACACTAGATTCATGTGGCTGGCCGCGCTAGTTTTCGCCTCGTCGACCGTGGCAGCACAGGTTCGCGGCACCGGCGATCTGGGCATCGTGATCGAACGCGCAGCAGGCAGCGTGCAGGTGCTCGACACCACCGCTCGAGCTTCGCTCGGGCGCGTAGCGGGACTGGGCGATCTGTCGCACGCGTCGGCCGTGTATTCGCGAGACGGGCGCTATGCCTACGTATTCGGGCGTGACGGCGGACTGTCGAAAGTCGATCTATTGAGGATGCGTGTGGAGCGGCGCGTGTTGC
>JBFKXV010000122.1:0-7113 GCA_041637935.1 Burkholderiales bacterium
AAACGCAACATTGCAAGTCCGGACAGAGTTGGTGCCAGGGCCGAGCCAAGCGAGCCAAGGCATGCAATGAACATGGCGATTGCAACCGTGCGCAGGCGTCCGACACGATCGCCAAGCGGACCATGGACGATCTGGAACAGTCCATATGACAGGGTAAAAGAAGTGACCACCACCGAGGCCACCGTCGGCGCAACGGCAAAGTCTTCAGCGACTGTCGGCAACACGGAGTCGAACAGCCGCATATTCGCCCCGGAAATAAAGGCGGCACCTGCCAGGGCGTAAAAAGTCGGTTTCATGTCGGTTCGGACGGCGCAGCCATCGAGCACGCGCAGGTTCGCTCGAGGTGTCGGCGCCAGTCTTGCCAGTGCCTTGTTGGTTGTCGTCGGCCGCACATTCTCTCACGCTGCCACCAGTAAAACCGGTGACGAAGTTGCGTCCCGGCGTGAAGTATTACAATTAAGTCGATTACCTGTGCCTGTTGGCCGTTATCAATGGAGACAAAAATGAATGCACAGACCGGTTCGCCTGAAAAAGCCCTTGCGCCCCGATTGGTTGTAGCCGGGTTTGTTCTCGCCTTGGCGTGCGCGCTGGCCGCCGTGTTTTCCGGGATCGGCTATCAATTGGAGCTGTGGCATTTCCGTACCGGCTTCCAGATAATCAGATGGTCATTCATGGCGGCAATTGCCGCATTGATATTGTTGGTACTCGGCCTGGCAATGTCGCGCAAGACGCGCTCCATCGTCGTGATGGGTGTGCTCGGCATCATCGTGGCCGGCATCACGGTCTATATTCCATTGAGCTGGAAGAGAACACTCGATGCCCATCCGTATATTCATGACATCAGCACCGATTTGGAGAACCCGCCACAGTTTGTGGTGGTGGCATCGGTTCGCGGGCCGGATGACCATCCGGTACTGTATGACGGACCTGAAGTCGCGGCCCAGCAGCGGCAGGCCTATCCTGATTTGCAGCCACTGATTGTCGAGGCCCCCGCTGCGGCCGTGTTTGAAGCCGCAACGCGCGCCGTTAACAGTATGGGTATGGAGTTGGTTAACGCGAGCCAGACAGATCTTCGCGTAGAAGCGACCGATACCACGCTGCTTTACGGCTTCAAAGACGACATGGTGGTCAGAATTGTCGAGCTGGACGGCACGACGCAAATCGATGTCCGCTCCAAGTCACGCGTTGGGCGCAGTGATCTTGGCCAGAATGCCAAGCGCATCAGAAAGTTCATCGCGCTACTCACGGCCGAACTGGACGGCTAATCCGTACCGCGGTGGTCGCCAGCTACCGCGGCTGGTTACGTCGCTTCTTATCCGAACGGGTTGTTGTTTAGATTGGCGCTTATTCAAATCGGCGCTCGTTAAAATCTGCGCTTATTCAAATTGGCGCTTATTCAAATTGCATCGATAATCAGCGGTTCGCGATTGGCCAGTGCCACCCAGCCGCGTGCAATACGGTAGACCACCCACAGGCCGACCCCGACGATAAGCAGCCACGAAAACGGGATGCCGACAATCGAGATGAACAACAGGATCGAGACCAGTGACCACAAGGCAGCAAACCAGAAGGTGCGTATTTGCCAGCGAAAATGTGACTCCAGAAACGTGCCCCGGGCGTCGGATTGCATCGCGTAATTGATGATCACCGCGATGATCGATGGAATACCAAAAACAAAAGCGCCAACAATTGTGGCGATACTGCTCGCACCGATCAGTACGCTCAGTGCGTGCAGTCCATATACAACATGGACCGTGGTGACCAGCGAGTCGGAAGGTCGTCTTGTGTCTGGCACTGTGGTCTCGTTCACGCGTGATTCTCCACTGACAGGTTCAGGTTAGTTGGTCGGGTTGTCTTCGCGGATAAACTCCGCGGCCCGTTCGGCGATCATCATGGTCGGCGCGTTGGTATTGCCGGACGTAATGCGCGGCATTGCCGACGCATCCACAACGCGCAGGTTGGCAATCCCGTGCACACGAAGCCGATCGTCGACTACGGCCATCTTGTCATTACCCATTTTGCAGGTGCCGACCGGATGAAAAATGGTGGTGCCGAGGTCACCCGCTGCCTGCATTAACTGTTGTTCAGTTTCGACTTCCGGGCCTGGCAGGAATTCGTCGGGCTGGAATTTCTCCAGCGCTTTCGCCGCCATGATTCGGCGCGTGAAGCGTATCGAATCAACTGCGACCCGCTTGTCCTCGTCGGTGGACAGATAGTTGAGTTTGATTTCCGGGTGCCGATAGGGGTCCGGGCTCTTGATGCGCACGGTGCCACGGCTGGTCGGGCGAAGATTGCACACCGATGGCGTAATGGCGGAAAACGGATGCAGCGGTTCGCCAAACTTGTCCAGCGACAGCGGCTGCACGTGCCACTCGATGTTGGCCGATGGTTGCGACGGGTCGCTCTTGGCAAAGGCGCCAAGTTGGGACGGTGGCATGGTCAACGGTCCGGTTCTCGACACCAGGTACTCCACTCCCATCGCCAACTTGCCAATCAGGCTGCCTACGCGGTCATTGAGCGTGATCGTGTTTTTGACCTTGTATTGGATGCGGATCTGCAGGTGATCGTGCAGGTTTTCGCCGACGCCAGGTAATTCGTGAACCATGTTGATTCCACGCGTCTGTAGCAACGAGCCAGGCCCGATTCCTGAAAGCTGCAGGATTTGCGGCGAGCCGATCGAACCGGCCGACAGCAGGACTTCGCGTGAGGCATTGAAAACACCTTGTTTCCCGTCATCCAGGCGCGTCTCGACCCCGGTTGCGCGTTTGACGCCGTCTTTCGTTTCAAGCCTGACACGCTCAACGTGGGCACGGCTGACTATAGTGAGATTCTGACGGTGCCGGACTGGCTTGAGAAAGCAGCGCACCGCATTCCAGCGCACCCCACCGCGCTGATTTACCTGAAAGTAGGCGTTGCCAAAATTGTCGCCGCGATTGAACTCATCGATCTTTGGAATGCCGCACTCTTCTGCGGCATCGCGCCAGGCGTCGAGTATCTCCCAGCTTACGCGTCTTTCCTGCACTGGCAATTCTCCACCTGCACCGTGCAGTTCGTCGGCACCATGTTCGTAGTCTTCCATGCTCTTGTAGTAGGGCAGGACGTCATCCCAGCCCCAGCCCGGGTTGCCGGCGTCGACCCAGGTCTGGTAGTCACTGCGTTGACCGCGCATATAGATCATGGCGTTAATCGAGGTGCATCCGCCCATCACCTTGCCGCGCGCATAGCCTAAGGTCCGGCCATTCAATCCCTCGTCTGGTTCAATCCGATACATCCAGTCGGTGCGTGGGTTACCGATGGTGAAAAGATAGCCGACGGGGATCGGAATCCAGAAGTAATTGTCACTGCCACCAGCTTCGATCAGCAGTACACGGACGGTGGGATCCGCGCTTAGCCGGTTCGCCAACACGCAGCCCGCCGAACCGGCGCCAACGATCACGTAGTCATACGAACCCAGATTTTCCGCCATGCTTCCTCCCCAATTCTGTTCTTGTTGCGCTGCGCGGTTGGTCGGAGAACCGCGCGCCGCGGGTGTAATTCAGAAAGTATGTCAGTGTTTCGTGTTCACGTCCTCCTCGGGTGCCAGCCAGGCGTCGGCGAAGGTGTCGGCGAGATTTTGCAGATTCTTGACGTCAAGATAGATTGAAAACACGACTGATGAAGAAATTGTTGCCGGAGATCCGGGCCCGGTGCGTCGCAGCTTGCCCTCCAGCACGACGTGGCTTGGCATTGGCCGGCTGACTTTCAGGGTCAGCTCCTTGTTGCTGCTTGGGCTGCCCAGTGTCACGTCGTCGCGTTCGCCACGCGCCATCGCGTACAGTTCATTGATGAAGCGTTCGGCGGCGCTTCCCCGCACCCACACGTCCTGTTGCTCGCCGGTGAAGCCGGCGCCGTAAACGGTGATGCCCAGACGCAGGTCGCCGGCCCCGGGCATGTCCGGGGCGACCGGCTCGCGCACTTCGATATCAATATAGGAATCCGCGTTGCCGAGTCTCATCGGTGACATGTCCCGAGTTCAATTATGTAGTTCACTCTGCTTTTCTCCGATCCGGGGCCCGCACACGGGCATGCTTCGAGTCATTGCGGCCACGCCCGGAGCGGAGCGACGATGACCCACAGTATAGATTAGGGGTCCGGCCCCGACTTTTGCCCCCATGCGTTTGCCCGAGAGCGCTCCTCCAGCCGGATTCCCGGCGCTACCCGAAGCAACAACCCCGCCGCCCCCGGGTCTGCCGACGGGTCAACAGGCCCGCGCGCGGGTAAAACCGGTGCCGAGCGGGCAAATTGTGGTAGGACATTTTGGTGCAAAGTTCAGGGGTAAAATGCGCCGGGGTCCGGGTGGCCGGCCCAATTGCGGCAAACCTCCACCAGGTGCCTTTAGTCGGTGACCCGTTGCCCGGCTGGAAGTGCCGCACGTGGCAACCGGAATTGGCGGCCGAACCCGGAAAAGAATAAGCATGAAACCAACCGACATCCGGCCATGACGCAGACTGCACTTCGGCTTGACGAAATTGCCTGTACTTTCCCCGCACGGGACGGCACCGACTACTGCGCGGTGGCCGGTGCCAGCCTCGCTGTCGCCGAAGGCGAGTTCTTGTCGCTGGTTGGGCCGACCGGTTGTGGTAAATCAACATTGCTCAATGTCGCCGCCGGCCTGCTGGCGCCGAGCGCCGGCTCGGTAGAGGTCTTTGGCAAGGCGCTGTCGGGAATGAACAACAAAGCGGGTTACCTGTTCCAGAGTGACGCACTGTTTCCGTGGCGCACTGCGCGCGAAAACGTCATGTTGGGCCTTGAATTGCGTGGCACGTCCAGAAGGCAGGCCGCGACCCTGGCCGATGCGTGGCTCGCGCGCGTGCATCTCGCAGGCCATGGTGACAAGTATCCGCACGAGCTGTCCGGTGGCATGCGTAAACGCGTCGCGTTAGCGCAGACGCTGATACTCGATCCAAAAATCCTGCTGATGGATGAACCTTTCTCGGCGCTCGATGTGCAGACGCGCAGTCTGATGGAAAATGAACTGCTCGAACTGTGGTCGCAAGATCGCAAGTCGGTGGTGTTCGTGACGCATGACCTCGAGGAAGCGATTTCCCTGTCAGACCGGGTGGTCGTTTTGTCGGCTGGTCCCGCCAGTCATCCCGTTGACGAGTTCCCGGTCAACCTGTCTCGCCCTCGCGATGTTTCCGAGGTGCGATTGACGCGCGAGTTTCTCGATCTGCACAGGACCATCTGGGATGCACTGAAAGTGGAAGTGCACAAAACCCATGCGAAGGAAGGTGCCTGATGGGTTTTCGCTGGATAACGGTTCTCCAGGTGTTGCTGCTGCTGGCGCTGTTCTTGATCTGGCACATACTGACCCGCACCGGGATTCTTCCGCCGTTTTTCTTCGGCGAGCCGCTGGTTGTCCTGGAGAAGATCTGGGAGTGGTTTAGCGGCGGTCGCATTTACAAGCATCTTGCTGTCACGCTGATCGAGACGATACTTGCCTTTGTGATCGGCACCGTGGCCGGACTGGTGGTTGGTTTGTGGCTGGCGCTGTCGAAGACGGCGTCACAACTGCTCGACCCTTATATCAAGGCATTCAACTCGATGCCGCGCGTGATCCTGGCGCCGATTTTTGCCGTCTGGTTCGGGTTGGGAATCTGGTCCAAGGTGCTACTCGGCGTGACACTGGTGTTCTTCATCGTTTTCTTCAGCGTCTATCATGGCGTGCGCGAGGTGAACCCGGTGCTGGTTGCCAATGCCCGCATGCTTGGCGCGTCGAAACGTCAGCTGTTGCGCTACGTCTATGTTCCAAGTGCGACGGCCTGGGTATTTTCCAGTTTGCACGCAGCGGTCGGCATGGCTTTTGTCGGCGCTGTCATCGGCGAATACCTGGGTTCGGCGAAAGGTGTTGGCTATTTAATTCTGCAGGCCGAAGGTGTGTTCGACATCAACACCGTGTTCGCCGGGGTACTCGTGTTGACCGTGTGCGCGCTGGTGCTCGACCGTATCGTGACCATCGCAGAGCGCCACCTGTTGCGTTGGCGGCCGGGCCAGGTCGGCACTCAGACGTGAGCAGCCTGGCTCGGCGAAAGCACTTGGAGAAACCGGGCGCATTGCTGTCGACTTGCTTTATTTCGCCACGCGGTACCTCAATTGCTGGCCGCTCGCCTGGCATTCCTGACAACATCCTGGAGAAAATTTGGATTTCGCGAATCATGCCGTATTGATTGGCGCGGTGCTGGTGATGCTCAGCATCCTTGCCAGTGTGGTAGCGCAGCGTACCGGCGCGCCGCTGCTGCTGGTGTTTCTGGGTATCGGCATGATGGCCGGCGTCGAAGGCCCGGGCGGCATTCAGTTCGAAAGTTTTTCGTCCGCCTATCTGGTCGGCACAATCGCGCTAGCGGTCATTTTGTTCGACGGTGGTATGCGCACCCGCGCGGAGAGTTCGCGAGTCGGTCTGCGGCCGGCGCTGTCACTGGCAACCCTCGGTGTCATGCTGACCACCGGCACGATCGGTCTGGCTGTGAGCTGGCTGCTCAATTTCGACTGGCGCCAGGGTTTGCTGATTGGCGCCATTGTCGGTTCGACCGATGCGGCGGCGGTTTTCTCGTTATTGCATTCGCGCGGCATGCATCTGAAACAGCGCGTTGGCACAACGCTGGAGATCGAGTCCGGATGTAACGATCCGATGGCGGTGTTTCTGACGCTGCTGTTTGTCAGCGCCGTGCAGACCGGTGCCGAGACGATCACGTTGTCAGTACTCGGTGATTTCGTCTATCAGTTCGGGCTCGGCGCGGTGATCGGTCTGGGCGGTGGAAGGGCGCTGGCGTGGTTGATTTCGCGCATCAATCTGACTGTTGGTTTATATCCGCTGCTGGCCGCGGCCGGCGGACTGACCGTCTACGGCGCGACGACGATCGCCGGCGCCAGCGGTTTTCTGGCGATCTACGTTGCCGGTCTGGTTCTGGGCAATACGCGCCTGCATGCGGCGAACAATATTCGACGGGTGCACGACGGTCTGGCCTGGCTGTCGCAGATCACCCTGTTCCTGATGCTCGGGCTGCTGGTCACGCCGAGTGCGTTGTTCGCCACCTGGCATGTCGGCTTGCTGGTGGCAGGCGTGTTGATGTTCGT
>JBFKXV010000123.1:0-7082 GCA_041637935.1 Burkholderiales bacterium
GGCGTTGACTGTGGTGCTGGCTGATGGCCGCATCATCAAGACCTCCAGGCGCGCGCGCAAATCCGCCGCTGGTTACGATCTGACACGCGTTTTCGTTGGCTCGGAAGGGACACTCGGCATCATTACCGAAGTGACGCTGCGTTTGTATGGAATCCCTGAGGCAATGGCATCAGCAGTATGCTCGTTTGACGCGCTCTCTGGCGCAGTCGACACGGTGATTCAAACCATTCAACTTGGCATTCCGGTAGCCCGAATCGAACTACTCGATGACCTGGAGATGGACGCCGTCAACAAATTCTCGAAGCTTGACTATCCGGTCAAGGACACATTGTTCCTCGAATTTCACGGTACCGAAGCGGGTGTCAAGGAGCAGGCAGAAACAGTGCAGGAACTCGCGGCTGAGAACGGCGGCGGCGATTTCAAGTGGGCGACCAAAGCCGAAGACCGTAACAAGCTGTGGGCGGCGCGCCACGATGTCACCTATGCTTCGAAGGCGTTGCGCCCGGGGTGCGAGATCTGGGCCACTGACGTGTGCGTGCCTATTTCACGCCTCGCTGAATGTATTCTCGAAACCAAGAAAGACCTTGCAGACAGTTTTCTGATGGCACCACTGGTCGGTCATGTCGGGGACGGAAATTTCCATCTCGGCTTTCTGATCAATCGCGACGATCCGAAAGAACTCGAAGAAGCCGAGCGGCTCAACGACCGGCTGGTCATGCGCGCTCTGGCAATGGACGGTACCTGTACCGGCGAGCACGGCATCGGGCTCGGCAAGATGAAGTTCATGACCGCCGAGCACGGTGAAGGCGTCGCCGTGATGCGCGCCATCAAGAAGGCGCTCGACCCGGACAACATTATGAATCCGGGCAAGATATTCAGCGTTTGATCTCTCGCTCCAGTGCTTCACGCGTGCACTTAACTCGGACGATCTTTGCGTTTGGCGACGAGACGGCCAGCACTGATCACAGGGCCCCGCGGTTAATGCGGATTACACTCAAAACTACGTCGTTACGCTCGTTGGCGCTCTCGGTGCACCAGGAGTCGCCGTGACGGACTGAACCCAGTTACTATCCCGACAGCGGTCGACGTAAGGAATCAAGCATGCTGATGGAAGATGTGCTGAAACACCCGGCTAAGGTGCTAACGGAGCAACAGCGCAATCGCTTCTTCGAAGACGGTTGCCTGGTGGTTGAAGGCCTTGTCGATAGTGAATGGTTACGGCGTTTAACTGCGGCGATGGAGGCCAGCGTTGAAGCCAGCCGCAACATGACGGAGAACGACGGCCGCTACGTACTCGAGTCAGGGCACAGTGCCGACACGCCACGACTGAGACGATTGACCAGCCCGGTGTCAGCTCACCCCGATTTCTGGGCCTTTGCCAGCAAATCAGTCTCGGCCGATGTTGCCGCTGACGTATGCGGACCGGACGTGAAATTCCACCACTCCAAGCTCAATTTCAAGTGGCCACAAGGCGGGCAACAGTTCGACTGGCACCAGGACATTCAGGCATGGCCGCACACCGACTACAGCCCGGTGACCATCGGTGTCTATCTCGAAGATGTGGGACAAGCGCAAGGGCCACTCAAGGTCATTCGCGGATCACATCGCGGCAAGCTATACAGTATGTACGACAAGGACGGGAACTGGGTGCTGCGAATCCCGGAAGACCGGCTGCCCGCCGATTGGCACGAGCGCGAGATGTCGCTGACCGGCGCAGCCGGCTCGCTCATATTGCTGAGTTGCCGAGCGATCCACGGGTCAGCGGATAATGCGTCGTCGCGCATGCGCCCGTTGCTGCTCAACGTTTATTCCTCTGCCGACAGCATGCCCTACTGCGCGAATCCGATCCCGAGTGACTATGCAGGGGTGATCGTTCGCGGCAGGCCAGCGCGCTACTCGTGTCACGACCCGCGCGGTTGTGAACTGCCGCCGGATTGGTCATCCGGCTACAAAGGTCCCTGGGCGTATCAGCAAAAAGGGCGTGGCCATGAAGCGGCTGCGTAGTCCCGTTACGCGCACAATAATGGTTTGACGCCTCACGCACATCACTAATGATTCCGTTCTCCATTCTCGATCTTTCGCCAATTCCCCAGGGCGCAACAGCAGCAGTTGCTTTGCGAAACTCGCTCGAACTCGCGCAACGCGCGGACAGCCTCGGATACAAGCGTTACTGGCTAGCAGAACATCACAATATGCCGGGCATCGCCAGTGCGGCGACGTCAGTTGTCATCGGCCATATTGCCGGCGGCACCAAGAAGATTCGCGTCGGCTCAGGCGGCATCATGCTGCCGAATCACTCGCCGCTGGTCATCGCCGAGCAGTTCGGCACTCTTGCGTCGTTATACCCCGACCGTATCGACCTTGGTCTCGGCCGCGCTCCCGGAACCGATATGGTCACGGCGCGCGCGCTTCGGCGCGACGTACACGAAGCGGCCGAGCAGTTTCCACGCGATGTTCAGGAATTGCTTTTCCTGCTCGGACCGCCACACCCGGGACAAACGGTACGCGCAGTTCCGGGCGCAGGCATGATGGTCCCGGTCTGGTTGCTTGGATCGAGCCTGTTCAGCGCGCAACTGGCGGCGATCCTCGGCCTGCCATATGCGTTCGCCTCGCATTTTGCACCGGACCTGTTGCGACAGGCGTTCGACATCTATCGCCAACGCTTCGAGCCCTCTGAGTACCTCGACAAACCCTACGCGATGCTGGCGGCCAACGTGCTCGCCGCAGATACTGAACAAGAGGCACGACGCAATTTCACGTCGCAACAGCAGTCGTTTATCAACCTGCGGCGCGGCAAACCAACTCAGGTGCCAGCGCCGATCGACGACATCAATAGTTACTGGTCGCCGGCCGAGAAGGCAATGGTGGAACACGCGCTTGCCGTGTCCTATATCGGGACGGTTGACAGCATCGAAGCAGGGCTAAGGGATCTGATTAATACCCTCGAGCCGAACGAACTGATGGTCACTGCACACATTTACAATCAGCAGGCACGGTTGCGTTCGGTCGAACTCGTTGCGCAGGTTCGCGAGCGGCTGACGGCCAGTGCAAATGCACAGGAATCGTCAAAGGACTTGACCACGACGGCCGATTCGACCTCACTCGATTCATAAGCGCTGCCGACTCTTAAACATTGCCCGACAAGAGCGAAACGTACGGAGGGAATACAGATGGACGATAAACAGAAGCATCCGAGTGTAGCCATCGCGGCAATTATCGGCGGCGTCTCCCTTGCCATTGTCGTGATCATTGCGGTACTGGCGAGGGATCAGCTCTCAATCGCAGCGTGGATTGTGGCAGCGCTTGCTGTTATGGGTATCGGTCTCGGATACTTCGCGGCAACGCCCAACAGTTCGTAACGGCTGTAGCGAGAACTCAAGTGAAGGAGTTCACATGTCCAAGCCGTTGGGAATCGAATAAGTGAAACGGACCGGGAGTAAACATCATTGAGCTACGACAATGACAACATTTTCGCCAAGATCTTGCGAGAAGAGATTCCGTCAGAACGCGTATATGAAGATGACGACACTGTCGCGATCATGGATATCATGCCGCGCGCTGACGGTCACGTCCTGGTGATCCCCAAAACGCCTGCCCGAAACGTGCTCGACGCGACATCGCAACAGCTGTCCGCTTGCATGGCCACGGTACAGAAACTCAGCCACGCACTCATGCGCGCTTTCGATGCTGGCGGCATCACCATCCAGCAGTTCAATGAAGCACCCGGCGGTCAGGAAGTCTTCCACCTGCATTTTCACGTTCTGCCGCGCCACGCCGGTGTCAAGCTGCGACCACCAGGCAATATGGAGAAGCCGGAAGTGATCAAGGAGAACGCCGACAAAATTCGTGCAGCGTTGAGTAAAGCGGAGTAAGACGAAATCAATACACTGCAGACGCCGGGAATCTTGCTACAAATTCGCGATTCGTTGTTTCTACTTGTTCAGCGCGCAGCAAACTGGCCCGGAAACGAACTCAAAACGATTGCCAGAGCTGCTGTTACATGGCAAACAGGAACTGGAACCATCTCCCCCGTGCTGAAACACTCTTCGCGATGATTCCTTGCAGGCGCTGCCTTGCAAGCCAGTCACGGCCGCTTCACTTTGCATTTCACCGGTGGTACAAAACTTTGCCCTTCGGCTTTGATGACGGTCTTCCATCCCAAGCCGGTGTCTTCCGCATCCAGTCTCACACCGGGCTGGCCTGCCTGGCCGAGCGCCGCGAGGTACAGCGGCGTGACCAACTGATGATCCTCCGCACGGACCCAACTTAGACCCTCGGGGCCTTCGTGGTTCATGCCCTCCAAAGCCAACGCGACTTTCAGCGGGTCGTCGCTTCGCGCTTTTTCAAACGCCTGCGCAAGCATTGCAATCGCGCGATGTGCCGGCAGGTAGTCATAGTTTGACTTGCTGTTGTACTTTTCTCTGTACGTTGCATTGAAGTCGATATACGGATTCGGGTCCGCGTTGGCGTGCCAGGGAAACAGACTCCAGACTTTACCAACACCGGCCGCACCGATGCCAGTGGTAGAACCGGCGACGTTGCCAACGAGAATGTAGTAACGAACGCCGAGCCCCGCCTCGTGCCCGGCGCGCACCAGCAGATAAAGATCATTACCCCAATTACCTGTAACAACCGTATCTGCGCCTGATGCCCGGATCTTCGCCGCGTAAGGCGCAAAGTCCTTGATCTTGCCAAGCGGGATGAAGGTCTCACCGGCGATCTCGATATCGGGCCGCTTCTGTTTCAGAAGTTCTCGCGAGGTGTTTTGCACCGCATGACCATAGGCGTAGTCCTGATTAATGAGATAGACACTGCGCACCGACGGCTGTTTCACGAGGTAATCCGTAAGAAAGTCGATTTCGGTATCAGTGTGGTAATTGAGCCGGAAATGCCAGAAGTGGCACTTGGCCTCAGTCAAAGCCGGATCGCGCGCATCAGTATTGATTAACAAAACCCGTTTGTGCGGATTACGGCGATTGTGTTTCAGAACCGCATCCGATAACGCATGCACGACGCTCGAAATATTCGAGTTGATGTATTTGATGTCCATATCGACCGCCTGCCGCAGCGCCAGCAGACTGTCCTGCACCGTCGCTTTGCCGTCGAGTGGCACGATTTCTATCTTTCGACCGTCATAGGTTCCACCTTGCGAATTGAGCCGGTCGGCAGCAGCGATGAATTGCTTGGCCAGCTCTTCACCTTGAAGCGCGAAGGGGCCAGTAAGCGGTTGTATGGTGGCTATTCGAATCGGGGCTTGCTCGGCGTACAAATCTGTTGTCAGTACTCCGAGCAAAGCAAGTAGCGGCAGTGCTAGTAACACTGCAAACCGTCGCAAGGTTTTCATGGACGCTCCTCCCGTTTTTGTTATCGGTAATTTGATCAGCAGTCTACCAACCGCCGAGCGAGCTGGCGAGCACGTTTAGAAACTGTGCCGCCAGGCCTCTGAACTGCGCGTGCACACCATTGATTCCGCGTTGGGCGAATCTGATAAGGTTTTCAGCAAAGTCGTGTTTAACTACCCGTTCGCAGGGAAAGGAGGCTCCAATGTTGGTACAACCTAACGAGGGGATCTGGCGCAAAGTCCTGGGTGATAATCCTGGGCTTGCCTGGTTGTTCTTTGCACTGATGGGCTTCTTTGTGGCCGGCCCTTTGGTCTCGAAATCAGCAGCGGGGATGGTGCTGCTAGATGTTCTCTTGTTTGGCGTGCTGATCTTCAGCGCATATGCGGTGAGCAATAACCGAAAGGTACTCATTACTGCGATCGTTCTTGCATTGCCGACAACGGCTTTCTGGGTCGGCGGCCGGGTCGAGGACTCAGTGCTGCTAGCCTTTGTCGGGCTTGCTTTCTCCGCGGCGTTCTTTCTGTACATCGTGGGCGTGCTGTTGCACGGGGTCTTGAAAAGCAAGGAGGTAGACGCGGATACGCTCTATGGCGCCGTGACCGCCTACCTTCTGATTGGTGTCACCTGGGCGTTTTTCTACGCGATGGTTTACATAATTGTGCCGAATGCGTTCACGTTCGGTCTGCTAACAACTTATGTGGAGGCTGATCCGATGTTCGGCGACCTCCGCTTTTTTATCTATTACAGCCTTGTCACGTTGTCGACGCTTGGTTACGGGGACATCACGCCATTGGCACCGATGGCACGAACGCTGGCTTCACTGGAGGCGGTGCTGGGACAGCTCTACATCGCAGTGGCCGTTGCGGCGCTGGTAGGCACGCACATCGCACAAAAGCAACGCAGTTGAGCGGAGCTGTTACAGGAGAACTATTACGAATGCCGCAATCAGCAGGAACACTGCAAACGACTTGCGCAAGATCTTGTCATTCAGGCGGTGTGCAAGCCGCACGCCAAACGGTGTGAATACGGCGGCGGTGAGTGCCATGATCGCGAATGCGGGCAGATAGACGTAACCGAGCGAACGTGCCGGCAAATCGGCGGCTGACCAACCCGCGCTGATATAGCCGATCGCACCAAACGTTGCGTACACGGCGGCGGCGGCCGTCGAAGTTCCGATAATGGTCCGCATCGGCAGCGTGAATCGCGCCAGGTACGGAATCGCAAACAACCCCGATGCAACACCTGCAATACTGCTGCATATGCTGATCGTCAAAAGCACGACAGTGATCTCGACTTCGCAGCCATGATAATCGCGCGCCGCACCGCTGACAGGCCGGTTCACCAACAACATGCGCAGCGCCACGACGGCGAGAACCAGGCCGATATAAATGCCGAGGATTTGTGTTGGTAACAAGCGGCTGATCCATGGCCCGATCAAGCTGCCGGCAACATACGGCAGCACCATTAATCGCAATAAACGCACATCAATATCGCCGGCGCGAAATCGCGACATTGCGCCAGCGAGCGCACCAACTGCCATTGTGGCCATGGTCGTCCCCGCCGCCAGGCGCAGCGAGTCCATCCCCGAGAACGTGTTGGCAAAAATGAACGCAAGCGACGGCAGCAATAGCAGACTGCTTCCCGTGCCGAGCAGACCGACCAGCAATCCACCGGCCGCACTCACCACCACGTAGAACAGGTAAGCCACGTCTTTGCATGCCTCGATCAAAGGGGGACGAC
>JBFKXV010000124.1:0-7015 GCA_041637935.1 Burkholderiales bacterium
AAAATAAAAAACAACGTGCGTGGATCATGTTCTGATCAAATCACTTGCCGATCAAATCAAGGCGCAGACAGGCGCAGAATGCGCAGCGCAGCGCACGCCGCACCATAACCATTATCGATGTTGGTCACGGTCAGCCCGGGAGAGCAGCTCGCAAGCATCGCTTTGAGTGCGGTATTCCCCCCCTCGGACGCACCATAGCCGACCGACGTCGGCACACCGATCACCGGCGCACTGAGCAAGCCGCCGATCACGGTTGGCAATGCCGCGTCCATGCCGGCGACCGCGATCACCACTTGCATGGTGCGAATCTCCTCCAGACGTTCGAGCAATCGCCAAAGCCCGGCCACACCAACATCGGTGATTTCGGTGGGCAATTCACCGTAATAGGCCAGGGTACGCGCCGCTTCGCGTGCCACGACGACATCGGATGTGCCCGCCGCGACGACGGCGACCCGTTTCGTTTTGGCGCGGGGATGCGGACCCGAGAAATACCCGGTGCGCGACAGGGGTTCATAATCGATTTGCTTTTGCTGCGAATCAGGCAACGCGGAAAATTGTTCCTGATCCAGTCTGGTCAGCAGGATGCGGCCGCTACGGCTTTCGACTTGGCGCAGAATTTCAGCAATGTGCGCTACCGATTTGCCCGAGCAGAACACCGCTTCATCGAGGCCAGTGCGCGCCTCTCGTGCAAAATCGAGCATGATGTCTTTATGAAGGGTCATATCGGGCCAGTGTGAGATCGGGTCAATCTGAATTGGGGTCAATCTGAATTCGGGTCAGTCTGAATTGGGGTCAGTTTGAATTGGGCTCAGTCTGAATTGAAATCGATCTAAATTCATTCGATAGCATTTCCGAGTTCACTGCGGACCGAGTGCAAAAATGCGCTGCCAACACGATACGGCGCGAAAGAAACGCGGTAACTAAATCCGGCGTCACTGAATAGCGTCGCGACCTGGCGTGCCAATTCATCGCGCTGCAACTCATCCAGCTGGTTGAGCGCAACTTTGTCGAGCTCAACAACCACACCGTTCGCTCGCACGCGACAGCGGACCGTTCGCGGATGCAGCGCAGCCGTAACAAGTGTTTCGGTCTGATGTACCAATTTGAGCATCAAAGGATCGATGGCAATACCTGTCTCGATGCGGCTCGACAGGCACGGTGCGGCGGGCAGCTCAGAAATTTCACCCAGGCCGAGCCGCTGCGCCAGCAGACGTACGCCGGTTTTGTCGATGCCAGCTTCGACGAACGGATGGCGCACCGAGTGGCGCTCGGCTGCTTGCAAGCCGGGACGGTACTCACCCAGATCGTCCAGGTTCGTCCCGGACACGATCTGCGCTTTGGTGAGTGGCACGATCGCCCCGTAAAGATTGGTCTTGCAATAGAAGCAACGATTGACCGGGTTGGCGCGATAGTCCGTATCGGCAAACTCGCCGGCGTCAATGATGTGCAATCGCCAGCCTTGTTGTTTGCTCAACGTTTTGACACGCTCGGTCGCCTCTTCGGGCACCGCCGGCGATACCGCGTGAAATACTGTCGAGCGTACCGCGCGTCTGCGGTGAATTGCGGTCGCCAGAGTCAGGCTGTCAACACCGCCGCTGACCGCAACGGCGACCTCCGGCAACTGGTCAATAATTTTTGTCAGGGCATCGAGCCCATCAAACGGCGCATTCACGCTTTATCTTCCTCTCGAGTCTGCGACACTTGCTCAGCCAATCGCCGCACGCGCTCGCGCTCGGCACGGTCTCCGATGACTTTCGACAGATCGTCTGCCTCCGCCTTTACCGTAGAAACACCGGGTCGTTCGGCAATCTTGATGCGCACGGTACGGCCATCCGCTTCAACTTCACCATGCCTGCGACGTAACTTGCGACGTTCGACGACTTGGTAACGAATTCCCAGCGTTGTCGTTTCAGCGAAACACGCATTCAGAACATTCTCGATATCATTCGCTTCCGCCAGTACCTGTACCCGCACCGTCATACGCCCCTTCTTGCCAAACGCCGGCGCCTGCAGTACATCCAGCACCGACGGATGCGCCCGCAGTTTGTCCAGTCCAATAGCAAGATCCTCCGGCGTTTGGTCGTCAATTTCGAATGCCATCTCGGCGACCTGATCAGTCTCCGTCGCTGCCTCAGCCGCCTCAAATGCCAGCAGTCGCAAGACATTACTCATGCCGGGCAATGTCCTCGTTCCGAAGCCGCTACCGCTGCGAAGCAAACGCCGCGCTTTACGGTCACGCGGCTGGTTTGCTACGAGATAGCTGAGTAACGCGGCACCGGTCGGGGTTACGCGCTCGCCGGCAACACCATCATCGTGAAAATCGAAGCCTTGTAACAGCAACACCGTCGCCGGTGTTGGTACTGGAAGATAGCCGTGTGCCGTTTTCACCCTGCCGCTGCCCTGCGGCAGGGAACTGACCGTCCAGCGTGCGTCGAGCTGGCTAATGAGGAAGGCGGCGCCAACGATGTCGGCAATTGAATCCCATTCGCCGAGTTCGTGAAAACTGACTGTATCGACCGACAGCCCGTGCACCTGGGCTTCGGCTTGCGCCACCCGTGTGAAGATGCCGATCGCGATCGCCTTGACCGCACTATCGAGCGGCGCTTCCTCGAGCATTGTCCGGATGTCGCTAAAACGCGTATGGCTGTGCTCGGGTGCGTCTCGATGATGACCTTCGTCGACGGCGAAGCGCAAACCCGTCAGGGCATGATCAGTGTGTTCCCTGACAGAAAGCCCGACATCGGCTGGCAAGCCAGCGGCGTGAATGGCATCGAGCATACCGTCGCGCAAGTCAGGGAATGCATCGAGCACGGCGGCGATGAACATGTCGCCGGCGATGCCACCGATTGCGTCCAGGTGAATGTGCATATTCATGAATGACCGACTTGGCGTCGGCGGGTTCGAAACCCGCCGCGCGCGTGACCGTTACCTCAAGCCGCGACCGCTCTACGCCGGCGCATGTTCTCGCTGTGGCGCCAGCATCGGGTATAACCCGCCCTTGGCGTCAAACTTGAAGGCTTCGAGCTCGCCGACAATTTCAAACATCGACGGATTCGCCTTGATAAATGGCAACATCGGCTCCGAAACGTGAATGTCCACCACGTCAAGCGTCGTCGCGATGCGCACGATCTTGGTGTCCTCCGGCTTGACGCGAACGACCGTCTTGACGGCAAGTTGGATTGCTTCTTGATCGGTATTCATGATGATCGGAATCGCGCCGCCGTCAAGGTAGGTTGATGTGATGATATTGGCGTAGGTCTTGCCGATATCGATCTCTTTATACAGCTTCATGGTAATAACGTCGGCAGCGCCGAGGCCGGTGGCGTTACCGTGTGTCTCGGGCGTCAGGCCGAGCACGGCAATCTTCTTGACGAATGGCTTCATGTCCCATTCGACAAACCGGCAGTTGCGCCCGGTAATGTTTGGATCCATGCCGGAACCGGAAATATTCTTGCCGATCTTCTCCACCAGCAGTACATCGATCTCGTCAAACTGCAGTCTCGGCATCAGTTCTTTCGCTTTGGCCTGCAGCACCGGTTCGCGTTCGAACACCTTCTCCTGCGGCACAACTTCGATAATGGCCGTTTCGTCGGCAGCGTTCTCGACCATTCCCACGCCGAACAGGAAGTTTTTCTTGTTCATGATGATCTGCGCCGTCTTCGGCAGCAGCTCACCGAACATGTCCATGCCATAGGTATGCAGCGTCGTGGCACCGGTAATCTTGCCCATGCCGATGGTCAACATCTTGACAATGCCCGATTCAATCGGCGCGCGGAAATTGGTGTGCGGTTTGACGCGGCAGATCAGCGCGATGGCATCCGCGCCAGCAGCGTGTTTGTCGAGGTAAACAGGCATTCCATCGTCTGCCTTGGCAATTTCGACCACATCCATATTCGATTTCACCGGACAGCCGACGAACTCCTCGGTTACGCCGTAGCCGTCGAGGACTTCCTTCTGGCCTTCCGCGGTCGCGCCGCCATGACTCCCCATCGCCGGGAAGATGAACGGCTTGGCGCCAAGCGCCTTCAATTCGGCGATCACCGTTTTGGCACACTCGGCGATGTTGTTAACGCCACGCGAACCAACCCCGACGGCAATGGTCATGCCCGGCTTGACCTTGTCACGCACTTCCGGCTTCTTGAACTCCTCGATCACGGCAGCACTGACACTTGCCAGCCTGGGCATCTGGAACTTCTGACGAACGTGAATCATGCGCGGCAGCGGAATGTCCAAACCGCCGGCAATATTGACTTCGATGCGATCGCCGATCATTTCTTCACCTCCTGGGATTCTTGCTTCGCCTGTAAACGGCACCGGGCTGCCCGGCGCGATATAACCTTCAGATTGTACCGATTGACCTCACTTTAGCCCAGCAGGAGCAGCTTAGCTTAACAAGCTCCGGTACAACTCCAGGTATTCCGTTGCGGCGCCCTCCCATGAGAAGTCTCGCGCCATGCCGTTTTTCTGCAGTTGGCGCCAGCTACGGCGATTGCGAAACAGCTCTGCAGCGCGTATGCACGCATGCAACAGGTTGTCGCCCGTCAATGGCGAAAACGCAAAGCCGGTTGCTGTCTTTCCGGCCAGTGTCGCCGGCGAGGCATCGACGACCGAGTCCTTCAGCCCGCCGGTCGCATGGACTACGGGCGGCGTACCGTAGCGCTGACTGTACATCTGGTTCACACCGCACGGTTCGTAGCGGGACGGAATAAGGGCAATATCGGCCCCCGCCTCGATCTGGTGCATCAGGGTCTCGTCGTAACCGATTTTCACCGAAACCTGCTCTGGGAATTGCTTCGCCAGCGACAAGAAGCGCGCTTCATGGCGCTGCTCACCGGAGCCGAGAACAACCAGCTGAGCCGGTAGGTCGACCAGCTGCGGAACCACCTCGGCCAAAACATCGACGCCCTTGCGGTCAAGCAGTCGCCCAACCATCGCGAACAAGGGTGCCTCCGGCCGGTCGGGCAGCCCGAGGCGCGCCCGCAGCGCCCTGCGGTTGTCCTCTTTGTGCGCCAGCCGTCCGGCATTGTAGTAGCGCTCGATATAGGGATCATTGTCCGGGTCCCAGGTATCGGTATCGATGCCATTCAGTATTCCTGACACGACATCGCTGCGTCTTGCAAGCAGGTCTTCCAATCCCATGCCGAGCGGCGCGGTCTGGATCTCTTGTGCATAGCTCGGGCTGACAGTGGTGATGCGCTCCGCGAACTGCAGGCCCGATTTCAGAAAGCCGAGTTGCCCATTGAACCCGACACCGTCGGCAGACATCGCATCAGCGGGCAAACCAATCCGAACTGCGTAATCGGCGTCGAACAGCCCTTGGTCGGCAAGGTGATGCGCCGTCATCACCGTCCTGGCCCGCGTCGAATCGACGTAGCGCAGATATGCTGGGGCAAGCCCTGTCTGCCAGTCATTGCAGTGCAATAGATCGGGGATCCATGGAAATGGCGAAGCGCCAGTGGATAACAGCGCCGCCACGTACGACAGCAGACCGAAGCGCAGCGCGTTATCCGGCCAGTCCTGGCCGGCGGCATCCTGGTACGGGGCGCCCGGGCGGTCATAAATATCGCAAGCGATCACCAGCAATTGGACGCCGCTGGGGTGCTTGGACGCCAGCAGCTGCGCCGGTGGCATACCGGACAAACTCGGCAACGCGGCTGCTCTGCCGCGGCTTTTCAAACCGCCAATGACTTGCGGGTATCCCGGCACCAATAAGCGAACATCCACGCCGAGTCCGGCGAGCGCCGCCGGCAACGCCGAGGCCGTGTCGGCGAGCGCACCGGTTTTGACGTAGGGTGACAACTCGGACACCGCAAACAGGACCTTGACCCGGCCGTCGTTAAGCATGGTCACCGGGATTCGGGCACGCGCCGCAATTCCCCGGCTGCGAACGCCAGCAAATCACAACAACACAGGAAGCAACGCAGAACAGACGCATTTCGCGGTTTTCGAGATCGGCCCTGCCACCAGCTCATTACTTGCGGTGACCGGACGATGTGAGAAGAGCGGCCCATTATAAATTGAGTCCAGGGATTTTTGACCCCTATCAACAAAGACTTGTGATTTCTCTATAGGATGCCAAAGTGATATGGGGCCGTCACAATAGCGGCAGCTGCATGACAGAACGGCCAATTAGGCCGATTGCGGCAGACCGTATGACAAACGCTCACGCGGGATGCCTGACGGGGTCGTTCTTGCCGCCCCGTCTTTCCGTCATGCTGATCCGGGAGACTTTCACACAGGCCCTTGTTGCAGACCAAATCAGGAGACAAAAATGAACCGCGATGAAACAGTAAAACAAATGAAAAAGCAGCTGGATGACTGGAACACCCACATCGAAGAGTGGGAAAAGCAAATGCACGGCGCACAAGCAAACATGAAAGCGCGCTATCAAAAGCAACTCGACATGCTGCGCCATCAGCGCGAAGAGGGGATGAGCAAGCTCAAAGAAATACAGGAGTCAAGCGAAGCCGCCTGGAAGGATATGAGCAAGGGCTTCGACGATGCATGGAAGCACCTCGCCGATGGCTTCGATAAGGCCTGGTCGGATTTAAGTGGCAAGCAGCAAGACAAGGACGAATCAAAGTAGAGTCCAAGCAGGCAAGGGCGCAGCGCTGTCGCGAAACGAGAAAGACGCGCTCAAAAGTCGTTCGCCAGTGATATCGCCAGCGCCCGGCAAAGCCATGGTGGCCGGGGTTCGATAGTCCATCGCAGTGCGCACGACAGGCTGACGGCGGATCAATGACGCGAGGCCGAATGCTGCGGTGCCGGTTCAGTCATGCTGCGACTGGAAGCGGGAATGCATGTTGCAAGCGCCGGACGTGTATGTCGGCGATATCGCAAGAACAACTGACACTCGCGTGGGTGGGCGGCGCCTACGTCGTCATCACCGCTGCGTATCTGTGGCTGATGAACCGTTCAGCTGAAAGGCTGCTACGGGTCATTCAGCATCATGAAGCGAACGAGGTCTGGCAGTCGATTGGTGCGCCACAGACAATCAAACAAGCCGTGCAAGACC
>JBFKXV010000125.1:0-7003 GCA_041637935.1 Burkholderiales bacterium
CCGCGCCTCAGACCGATGCAGAAATTGAGCGGCTGCGCCAGGAGCTTGCAGCGACCGAGTCCGAACTGGAGCGCATACGCGCTGAAGAACAACAGCGTGATTACACCGTCAGTGAGCCGATTTCAATGATTGACTCATCCCCCGACGAATCGGCCTCGTCGCCACAGCAACAGACAACCACGGCACAGGTGAGCGAGCAGCCGGCACCGGCCAGGGGTAGTTCGGATCTGCCGGGCATGCCATCCGAGAAAAGCATCTATTTTGGCTATGACGAGGCGACGTTCGACCAGCAGTACGAGTCGGTGCTGCTGGCGCATGCGCAATTTCTGAAAGCCAACCCCGGTATCAGAGTCGAGATCCAGGGTAATTGCGACGAGCGGGGCAGCCGCGAATACAACATTGCGCTGGGTCAACGGCGCGCATTGGCGGTGAAGCGTGCTCTTGAGCTGCTCGGTGTCGACGGTTACCGCATCGAAACCGTCAGCTTCGGTGCCGAGAAACCGGTTGCTTTTGGTCAAGACGAGGCGAGTTGGCGGCTCAATCGCCGCGCCGACATCGTTTACTGAGACAGGCTGATGATAATGCGTTCGATCCCGAATCGATTTACACCATCTCATTTTCCAGCCGGCAGAAGAATGGCATCGGCTTCACAGCCGCCAAAGATTCTCGTGTCCAGCCTGTTTGTTTGCGGAATTCTTGCAGCAGCAATCGCTATTGCGGGATGTGCGCCGGGCGTCAGCGGCCGGTCGTTAGGCCGGGAAAGGCCGCCTGAGGCTGTCGTCGTAGAGGCGGGCAGAACGCCGCGCGAGGTGGTGGTTGTCGAATCCAGGGTGGAACAACCGGTGGAACAGCCGGCCACAGCACAGATTCGCAAAAACGAGAGTGCGATCGCGCAACTGCGGGAGGAGGTCGATGCCAGTCGATCGCGTGCCGATGCGGCGGACATCAAAGCGCGCGAGGCGCAACAAGCCGTTCTCACAATGCAGACGGAACTGGCAGAAATCAGGGCCAGCGTCGATGCTGCGAGCGCTCAGTCGCAAAAGGCGTTCGAGATTGCCAGCGAGGTTTTTTCAAACCTGATTGCCGCGCGTGACGCACAACGCAGCATCGTCGAGCGCAACCTCGAAACCTTTGGCGCAATGGACCAACGCCTGGCGAGTATCGAGCGTCTTGTCGGCGAGGCGCGCAGGCAACGCGAGTCGGACGTGGCGGCGGCGCTGGCTGTGACAGCTGAAACAGAACTGAAGCTGCAGGGAGCCGATCGAGAACTCGCGCAACTGCGTGAGCAACTGACACAACTCAAGTTGCAGAATGAGCAACTGCGTGGTGCGTTTGACTCTACTCCGATGATGAGCATGTTGCGCGAACTCGAGGCGACCCGCCGTGAGACGTCGATGCTGAGAGGCGCAATGGAACAAGTCCAGCGAGAGCAAGAGGCGGGGCGCCAACGGTTGCAGAATTACTATATTGATCTTGACGCCCGCATTCAGGCATTACAGGACAGAGCCGGTACGGCCCCGGATACAGCCACGGACGGCGCCGGTAGTCAGTTTGGCGCACCGCCCGACCCTGTTCCGGCCGGCTCGGAGCAAGATTCTGTATTACTGAATGCGCCGGGTGCTGCCGACGTGCCCGGCGATACGCTGGAGTCCGCCATCGAAGGCGAGTCGCTGCCGCCATTGGAGATCGTGCCATACGAGATCGCGCCGCATAATGAGGCTGCTGTTGGCGCAGCAGCGACGCCGCTGCCGCGGGAAGTACCTGCTGAGAGCGATCCGCAGCCGGTTACGGCACATGGCGTGATGACAACCGATTGGGAGGAGGGCCAGCGCAGCGCGGTCCCTGCGGTGCCGGTCGAGTAGTTTGTGACACAACCCCCTGAGTTCAGCGAAAAGAGTACGTCCGGGGATCAATGGCCTGATTGATTTGGGCTCGTTTCGTTCACAACCGTTTCCTATAGCGCCATTTCGTTTAGATCCGATTGGTTTAGATCCGATTGGTTTAGACCCGAATCGTTTAGATCCGATTCGTTTAAAATTGCTCGCTGCGGCGACGAGCGGAATGAATACAACGACACTGGTCGCATCGTCGTCCGCGATGCGATGCACTCTCGCCACAACAAAAATCACCAATGAGTTCTGATTACATTCTCGAAACGCGCGGCCTGACCAGGGAATTCAGAGGCTTCGTGGCAGTCAAGGATGTCGATCTCAAAGTCCGTGGTGGCAGCATCCACGGCTTGATCGGGCCCAATGGCGCGGGGAAAACGACAATGTTCAACATGCTGACCAAGTTTCTGTTGCCGTCGTTCGGGTCAATTATCTACAAAGGCACCGACATTACCAGCGAGCGTCCGGCGCGCGTAGCGCGTCGCGGGTTGGTCCGCTCATTCCAGATTTCCTCAACGTTTCCGCACATGACAGTACTGGAAAACGTTCGCATTGCCTTGCAAAGGAAAATGGGAGGCTCGTTCAAATTTTGGCGCTCAGAGCGGGCGCTCGACCATTTGCACGATTCCGCAACCCGCATTCTGGCGAGTGTCGAACTCGCTGATTTCGCCAATGTAAATGCGGTCGAACTGCCCTATGGACGCAAACGCGCGTTGGAACTTGCAACCACGCTTGCACTTGAACCCGAGCTGTTGTTGCTTGACGAGCCGACCCAGGGCATGGCGCGCGAAGATGTCGGCCGCGTTGTCGCATTGATAAAGAAATTTGCGCAAGGCCGCACGGTGCTGATGGTTGAACATAACCTCAGCGTGGTGGAAGACCTTTGCGACACCATCACCGTTTTGCAGCGCGGTCAGGTCCTCGCTGAAGGTGGTTATCAGGAGGTATCGAACAACCCGCAGGTGCTTGAAGCGTACGTCGGAGTGGTTGATGAGTGATTCGGCTTATGAGTGGTTCCAATCATGAGTGACTCCGTTTGTGAGTGATGCCATTAATGAGTGATGCGATGGCAGCCACCATGCTTCAGGTTCGTGATCTGCATACCTGGTATGGCGAGTCACACATTCTGCACGGTATGAACTTCGAAGTGGCGCGCGGCGAGTTGGTGACGTTGCTTGGACGCAACGGTGCCGGCCGTACCACGGCATTACGGGCGATTGTCGGATTGACCGATCGACGCACCGGGTCGATCGCACTGAACGGAACGGAAGTGATCTCGATGGCGCCACACCGTATCGCGCGACTCGGTGTCGGTTACTGTCCCGAGGAACGCGGTATCTTTGCCAACCTCAGCGCCGAGGAGAACTTGCTGCTGCCACCACGTGTCGGTTCCTCCGGCATGAGCGTGGACGACATCTACCAGATGTTTCCCAATCTGTATGAGCGCCGCAAAAGCCAGGGCAGCCGCCTGTCCGGTGGCGAGCAACAGATGCTGGCGCTGGCGCGCATTCTGCGCACCGGCGCTGAGTTGTTGTTGTTGGACGAAATCACCGAAGGACTGGCACCGGCGCTGGTCAAAATGCTCGGAAGAACCGTTGCCAGCCTGAAAGACAAGGGATACACCATTGTGATGGTGGAACAGAATTTCCGGTTTGCCGCCAAACTAGCCGATCGCCACTATCTGGTCGAGCGTGGCATGGTGGTTGAAACAGTGCTGCAAGCCGAACTGGACCAGCGTATCGAAATGCTTCACGAATACCTGGGCGTTTGACTGGACACAATAAGAAAGGGGAGGGAGATGAAGAAAATACTGTCTCTGATTTTGGGCGTAACGATGGCCGCCCTGGTCGCGGCGTGCTCGAAAAGCGATGAAGCTGAAGAGAAGGTCACCGATGGTGCAATCCGCATCGGCGTCCTTACCGATATGTCCGGACTTTACTCTGACATTGGCGGCCAGGGTTCGATCGTCGCGGCGGAGCTGGCCGTCGAGGATCTTGGTGGCGAAGTCGATGGCATTCCGATCGAGTTGCTGTCTGTCGACCACCAGAACAAGGCCGACATCGCGGCCCAAAAGGTGCGCGAATGGATTGATCGTAATGGCGTCGACATGGTCACCGACGCATTGAATTCAGCCGTCGCACTGGCGACTTCCAAGGTAGTCGCCGAGAAAAAGAAAATCGTGATGGTCACGGGCGCGGCGACGACGCGCCTGACCAACGAGGACTGCACCGCGTACACCATTCATCATTCCTACGACACTTTCGCGTTGGCCAACGGTACCGGCACGGCGGTAGTCAAGCAGGGTGGTGATACCTGGTTTTTCCTGACCTCCGACTACGCGTTTGGTCATTCGCTTGAAACCGATACCGCCAACATCGTCAAGAAAGCCGGTGGGACCGTGCTCGGCGCAGTGCGCCATCCGCTCAGCACATCGGATTTTTCTTCCTTCCTGCTGCAGGCGCAGAACTCAAAGGCCAAGATCATTGGCCTGGCGAACGCCGGCGGCGATACCATCAACTCGATCAAGGCGGCCAATGAATTCGGCCTGACAAAGACGCAAAACTTGGCCGGTTTGCTGGTGTTCATCACCGACATTCACAGCCTTGGTCTTCCCGTCACGCAAGGCATGTACGTGACCACCGGCTGGTACTGGGACCTGAACGACGAGACGCGCGCCTGGAGCAAACGCTTTTTCGAGCGCATGGGAAAGATGCCGACCATGATCCATGCCGGTGTCTATTCCACGGTGATGATGTACGCCGGCGCCGTGAAGGCGACCGGCACCGATAATGCCGACGTCGTAATGGAGTGGATGCGCAACAACCCGCATAGCGATATGTTCGGCAAGAACATGACACTGCGCAAGGACGGCCGGCTGGTGCACGACATGTATCTAATGCAAGTGAAGCGACCGTCCGAGTCCAACGCAGCGTGGGACTACTACAACGTTCGCCAGACCATTCCCGCAGCCGAGGCATTTCAACCCTTGTCGGAAACGCGCTGCCCATTGATCACCGGCGGCGGCAACTGACGTTTGCACCATCTCTGAGTAATGGCGTATTCCAATAGAAACAACATCAGCCGCGCATGAACGAAGTCAGCATCACTCTCGATTCGTTGTTGGGCCAGCTGCTGTTGGGGCTGGTTAACGGATCTTTTTACGCCATCCTCAGTCTGGGTCTGGCCGTGATCTTCGGGCTGCTCAACATCGTTAACTTCGCGCACGGCGCTTTGTACATGATGGGTGCCTACTTCGGCTGGATGGCATTGACCTATTTCGGCATCGGCTACTGGTGGAGTCTGTTGCTCGCGCCTTCGCTGGTCGCCGTGTTCGGCATGGTGATCGAGCGCTCGTTACTGCAATGGTTATACAAGCTCGATCACTTATATGGGCTGCTGCTTACTTTCGGCGTGTCGCTCATCATTGAAGGCAGCTACCGCTATTTCTTCGGTGTGTCGGGCCAGCCCTACCCGGTGCCCGAGCTGCTGTCCGGTTCGACCGACCTGGGTTTTATGAGTCTGCCGAACTATCGCGGCTGGGTTGTGATCGCCTCGCTCGCGGTGTGTTTGGGAACCTGGTTCGTGATCGAACGCACCCGGCTTGGTGCTTATTTGCGCGCCGCCACCGAGAATCCGCAGCTGACACAGGCGTTCGGCATCAACGTCCCGTTACTGGTGATGCTGACTTACGGTTTCGGCGCGGCACTGGCCGCATTTGCCGGCATACTGGCTGCGCCTGTCATCCAGATCACACCGCTGATGGGCAACAATCTGATCGTGATCGTGTTCGCCGTGGTGGTTATCGGCGGAATGGGATCGATTCTCGGCGCGGTCGCCACTGGCCTGGCACTCGGTGTGATCGAAGGTTTGACCAAGGTTTTCTATCCGGAAGCCTCGTCGACGGTGGTCTTTGTCATCATGGCACTGGTGCTGCTGGTCCGGCCAGCCGGTTTGTTCGGGCGCGAGAAATGACCTTCATTCGTAAACACGCCATCATTCTTGCGTTGGCGGCGTTGCTTGCGATAGCGCCGTTCCTGTTCTACCCGGTACTGGTGATGAAGGTACTTTGTTTTGCGTTGTTTGCCTGCGCCTTCAATCTGCTGCTCGGTTACACCGGCTTGTTGTCATTCGGGCATGCCGCCTATTTTGGCGCCGGGGCCTACACCACTGGCTATGTCATGACTTCATGGGCGACGACACCCGAACTGGGTTTGCTGTTCGGTGTGGTTGCCGCCGCGCTGCTCGGTGCCGTGTTCGGCGGCCTGGCCATCCGTCGGCAAGGCATTTACTTCGCGATGATCACGCTGGCATTGGCGCAGATGCTGTATTTCTTTTGTCTTCAGGCGCCGTTCACCGGCGGTGAAGATGGCTTGCAAGGGGTGCCACGCGGCAACCTGTTCGGGCTGATCAGCCTTGGCAACGACGATGTCATGTACGCCTTCGTCAGCGTGGTGTTTCTCGGCGGGTTCTGGCTGATCGACCGGATCATTCATTCACCGTTCGGCCAGGTGCTGAAATCGATCCGCGAGAACGAAGACCGTGCGCTGTCGCTCGGCTATGACGTTGACCGTTACAAACTGGTTGCCTTTGTTTTGTCATCAGCAATTGCCGGGCTGGCGGGCGCAACCAAGACGCTGACCTTCGGCTTTGCTACGCTGACTGACGTGTTCTGGGGCACTTCGGGGGAGGTCGTGCTGATGACACTGGTCGGTGGCGTTGGCACGGTTCTCGGACCGGTGATCGGTGCCGTGGTCATCATCGTGTTGCAGAACGAGCTGGCCGACAAAGTCGGCTCGTGGGTGCTGGTGATTCTTGGCGCGATCTTTGTGGTCAACGTTCTGCTGTTCCGCAAGGGCATCGTCGGCGAAATTGCAACGCGTATCGGTTCGAAATAAATGTCGTTCGATAGAAACCCGGTTTGAAAAAAACCGGTTCGCAAAAAACCGGCACCGAAATAAAACTGATTAAATATAAAACTGGCCAGAAAAAACCGGTCAGAAATGCTAATGGCCCAAACGAGAGTGCTGCACCCGCGGCAATAGTCAGGTCTCGACGTTCACCCCGCGCCAGAACGCAACATAACCCTCGATGTTCTTCGCCGCTTCTTTTGCGTC
>JBFKXV010000126.1:0-7001 GCA_041637935.1 Burkholderiales bacterium
AGGCTTGCTCATCATTGCCCCACAGGTTTCTGCCATCGGGCACATTTGCATGGGTGTTGGGGTTTGTGAAGACATTGTTATCTCCCGATGTTATTTGAATGCGTGTTCGTACGTTGGCCAACTCAATGGCTGGTACGTTTCATCGGCTGCCGCCCCTATCAGCCTGCTGCCGGCGCGGAGCTCGTGCGTCGAAACAACGGCCCCAGTTGGGTCAGCACGGCGCCCAGTCCGCAGATAATGGCCAGCATGCCAATTGCCCAACCGATGAGCGGAACAATCCCGATGATGACCAGCAACAGAATGCCAACGCTGGTCCAAAGGATCCTTGAACCGGTTCGGGTCTCCGTTTCGCTTTTGCCAAACAGGCGGCTCACATACCGTCCGATGCTATAAGAGATGGCAACGAACGCCATCGCGTATAGGAGTACCAGTGCGGCGAAAATCAGTATGCCGATCGGCGCCCCTATTACCGTAAACATAAGCAGCGCGGCGACGGCAGGAGCCAACAAGGCGAGCACAAGGCCGCGCCCGAGGCAAGCCCACAGTCCCGTGGTGATTGCTGACTGGGAACCGATCAAAATACCGGGGATTGCCAGTTGCAGGGCTACGCCCAGAACAATCAGCGCCAGGAAGAAGCCGAGCATGACCAGCACGGCAATCCACACCGGGTGCTCGGGTGCTTCCCTGTCAAAGGGAAAGCGTGGCTCGACCTGAATGATCTGGCCTGCGATGCTTGCGCCATCGCGAAGCTCGAGCTCGTTGGGTGACGCGTAACGCAAATCCCCGGCGATGCGCGTGCCCGACTTAAGGATGATCTGCTCCGCTTCGATGGCGGCGTCGCCGCCGACTTGTCCGGATAGTTCGACGCGCTGTCCTGCCGCATAGAGATTGCCTCCAACGCGGCCGTCGACGACTACTTCGCGCCCGGCAAGCCGCGCGTCATCGCCAATCTGCGCGCGCTCTTTCAGGCGCAAACGACCGTGAATAGGGCAGAATGGGCAGGTGGCGGCGACGATGTCGTCTTCCACTTGTCCCGAGAAGCTGAGTTCGCCACCGGCAACTATCAGCTCGTCGGCTTCAACGTCTTCGAACCGCAGCGACGCGCCGGCGGCGAGTATCAGATTATTGGCGACGATGTCCTTGAACCGCAGCGATGCCCCCGCTGCTACGATCATTTCCGCTACAACGCGATCAAAGTCCAGGTCCTTGCCCGCCGCGAAAATGTCGTCATCGACGGTGGCATCATTGACTTCGATTCGCTCGCCGGCAAGGAATTGTTGCTCCTGGTGACTGCCTGACAGGTAAACCCTTTCCCATTGCTCGTCGTCATCGTCCGCCAAGGTCGGTGACGGCAGCATTGCAATGGACATCATGCCGATGATGCCCGCTATGACAAACAGATAGGCCAGTATTCGTAGCGGTTTTGGTCGCAAGAACAAACGCATATTTCGATCTCCTCGTGGGGCGTACCGTAATCAGCCAATGAGTCAGGTGTTTGGCAAACAGTATCGGCCGGTACGGTGATTCAAGTTTGATCTAGGTTAAGTTTGCCGCCCTCCGGGTCACGATCGCGTAGCGAGTGGGCCAACGTGGCAATGATCTATTTGGTCTGCGTTGTCACTGCATCATTGCATTGGGAATGAGCAGAATGATGGCAGGGAACATCAGCAAAATCGCTACGTTGATCAGGTCAACGACGACAAACCAGGCGCAACCACGGAAGATATTACCGATCGGTATGTCCGGAGCGACGCCTTTGAGCACGAAGGCATTCAGGCCGACCGGCGGCGTGATCAAGCCAATCTCAACCATGCGCACTACCAACACGCCGAAGACGATCGGGTCGAAGCCGAGTCCGGTCACCGCCGGCAGCACGATCGGGATAGTCAACAGCAGCATCCCTATCCCGTCGAGGAACATACCCAGCACCAGGTATAGGGCAAGGATTGCGATCAGCACGACGTAGCGGTTGACCTCGAGTTCCAGCACCTTGTCAGCCAGTGCCTCCGGCATGCCACTGAACGCGAGAAAGCGCACGAAGATCAGTACGCCGATGATGATGGCGAATATCATGGCCGTGGTGCGCGCAGTATCGCGCAGCGCTGATTTAAGGTCGCCGCGGCGCATGCGCGGCAGCGCCATCAAAAAAGCGCCAAATGCGCCGATCCCGGCGGCTTCAGTCGGTGTCGCGAAGCCGGTGTAAATACCGCCAAGCACGATCAGGATCAGCGCAAAGATGCCCCACGTTCCGCGCAGCGACTTGACTCGCTCTGGCCAGCCAATGCCGCTGATCGAGGGGCCGAGTTGCGGATTGGCGCGGAAGCGCAAGTAAAGCATGATCGAGTAACTGCCTGCCTGCAGCAGTCCGGGCAGAATTCCCGCCAGCAGCAGCGCGCCGATCGATTGCTCGGCGATGAAACCATAGATCACCATGATCACTGACGGTGGGATCATGGTTGCCAGCGTCCCACCGGCCGCGACACAGCCAGCGGCGATTTTCTCGTCGTAGCCGAAGCGTTTCAACTCCGGCAGTGAGACGCGTCCCATGACCGCCGCGGACGCAGTGGACGCGCCACATGCAGCGGCAAAACCGGCGCAGCCGAAAATTGTCGCAATTGCCAGTCCGCCGGGAAGATGGCCGAGCCATTGCCGTGCTGTCCAGTAGATATTGCGGGTGATGCCGGCGTGATGCGCCAGGTAACCCATTAACACGAACAGCGGCAGAACCAGTAATGTGTAATGCGATGACTCGGCATATGGCATGAGCCCGGCGATGCCGGCGGCAGGCTCATAGCCGCGCAGCGCCCACAGGCCGAGCAGCCCGCATAACGCTGTTGCGTAGGCGATGCGCATCCCGCTCACCAACAGCACTGACAGAACCAGGATGCCAATGATGCCAACGGTGATCGGTTCCATGCGTCGTGCGCCTGCTGTCTCGTTTACTCGGCGGTGCTTGCCGAGGTAAGTCCCGGTTCGCTATCGGGGAGAAGTGTCGGGAACAACAAATGCAGCACTTCGAGATATACCCGCAACGTGACCAAAAACATGCCAATTGGAACCATGATCGCAGACGGCCAGATAAGGAAGTACGGCGGGGACATGGTGACGTCCTGAAATTGCCAGGTGCGCCAGGCGAATTTTGCGCTGTAAAAGCACAGCACCGCATAAACGGCAATCGCCAGTAGTTTGACTATGATCTCTGCAGCATGACGCCAGGCTGGCGGCATGTGATCGATGACGATAGTCATGCGCACGTGTCCGCCGGTTGACTGCGTGTGGGCAATGGCCAGAAAAATAATCGGTGGCATCAGCAGCTCGCCCAATTCAAGTTGGCCGGGAATAGGCATATTGAAGAACTTTCGGCTGATCACCTCGGCCGAGACCAGCAACATAGCGAACAGGATCAGTGCCGCTGATATGAGGCTGAGCCCGTTCTCGATTCGCCAGGCAAAGCGGTTAACCGGGCGTGCTGCCAGTGCCACCAGCGCGGCAATAGCCACTACACCAATTGCCAGTTCGAGGAGTTCAATCATATGTCATGGTTACCTTGCTGCGCTGAATTTGGTGACCTGTTGTTTGGTGAACTCGAGAATCTCGCTGCCTTTGAGTCCCAGGCTGTCCTGCCGCGCGGCCCACTCGATCCACAGCGGTTTCGCTACTGCGACCATCTTGTCACGCTCGTGCGGAGGGAACTGCACGAACTCGAGTTTCTCCTCAAAGATCGGCAGCCACTTCTCGTCACCGGCGTCGAAAGCCTGAAACGAAGTCCGTGTCGCCTGCGCGCGCACCTGAGGCAGCATCAACTTGAGGTCTTCCGGCATGCGTTTCCAGGCATCCAGTGAGACGATGTTGAGACAGGCAAAACCGCTCATCGAAATACCGAGCGTCGCGTATTGCGATACTTCATGAAGGCGGAAGGCACCAAAGGAGTCGGTCCAGGGAAATCCGATCATGTCTATCGTGCCGCGCTCGAGCGCGGTGTACGATTCGGGCGCAGTGACCATGGTAGCTACGGCGCCGAATTTCTCGAGCACCGTGGCGTTAGCGCCGGAAATGCGCATGCGTATGCCTCTAAGGTCGTCGACGTTTGCTACACGCCGGTTGCCCATGAATTCGTAGACGCCGAGTACCGCAGGCATCAAGTACTTTGCGTTCCAGCGTGTCGCCAGTTCGTCTTCGATCAGCGGATGCTGCATCACCGCATCGATCACTGCTGTATTGACCCGCATGTCATCGGTGAGCAGGAACGGCAATTCCAGCACCTGCGCCAGTGGCGTCTTGTTCGGTCCATAGCCGACACAAACGTAAGCGCCCTCGATCAGGCCAAGCTTGATGCTGTCGAGATTCTCTTTCTCGGGCGACAGAGCGCTGGCGTAGACAATCTGCAACTCGAATCGGCCATTGGCCGCAGTTTCCCACATTTCCTTGGCTTTCTCGATGCCGCGAGTGAAAGCACGAGGCGGCCCCCACACCGAGTATTTCCATACCACCTTTTTGCCATCGTCGGTGTAGGCACTACGTTCTCCGTGTATCAGGCTAATCGCCAGCACTGCGGTCACCACAATGGCTACCGCAGCAACACTTTTCCACACAGCACTTCCTGACATTTGAACGTTGCGTTGTTGTTTTGAAAAGCGGGAATGACAAAATTACCACAGGCGGAGACGCGATTGTCGAATGGATATTGTTAAGTTGTACCGATGACGATCCCACACGTGAGACAATAAAGTCCGGCAGATCGAATGAAAAGGGAATAACATGGACAGACGTCAGAGCATGAGACGGCCAATGCGATGAGCGGGGCAGTTTTCAGCCAGCTGTCGCGGGTTGCTGTCCCGCAGACCAGCAGGCGCAATAAACAAGCCCACAAATTCAGCGTCGCCTGCCTGAGCATGGAGGTAATAGTTGAGTCAAGAAAAGATTACGGCGATACGCAAAGCCTTGAGTAAGAACTTCAAGTCGGCACCCGTCAAGTACGTGGATGGCGATGGTTGTCACCATTTCGATCTCGAGCTACCGCGAGTGACGCACCGCGTCAACTTCGCACTGGATGTTTTTGAGCAGCATGAGGTAACAAGTTTCAAACGCCTGTGCAAGAACATCGCAGTTCACCTGCAACGCAACCCGACCGGACTGCCCCGGCAAGTGCTGCTGACCAGGAGTGGCATCGTTGAGGAAGATTCCGAGGCTGAAGTCGATACCGAAACCGAGAGTGGACCTGGAGCGTGATGACGGCCAGCGTTTAGGCTGCATCGGCGTACTATCGAAGATCTGTTAGCGCGACCGACGGCGTAGAGCGCTGCGGAGCTTCGCCGAAAATTACCTCTTTGGGTGAATGCGCTACGTCCTATGCGGCGCGCCAGTGCACGTCACGAAGCCAACCGGCTCACGGTCTGACAGCCGAATAAACCACCTTAATTCCTGAAATGTCGACGGGCCATCGGTCTTGTCGTCGATCTTGTCTGGCCTGCAGCAAGGCAGGGCCTCGAGATCTGCGATGAGTCCGGTGCGTCTCCGTCGTCTGGCCGTTGGCTGGCCACCGGTACAATGCAGAAGTTGCACAACGTCGTGTTGTGGCATCGGGTCAATTACCGAGACCGGGTCAATTGCCGACATCGGCGCGTTGACAGAAACTGGTTATCAATAGATGGAGCGCTCGATCGAATGAAATGGGACCTCGAATCGATATCGGCTTTTCTGGATCGGTGGATCTGGCGCACCCCGGTGGAGCAGTTGTCGCGCGCCCAGGAATGGGCCGTGCAATTCGTGCGGCTGGTGATCGTGGTGGCACGGGATCTGGCCGACGGCCAATTGACCTTGCGTGCGATGGGGCTGGTCTACACCACGTTGCTCTCCATCGTGCCTTTGCTGGCAATCAGCTTCTCGGTTCTCAAGGCGTTCGGCGTACACAACCAGGTCGAGCCAATGCTGCTCAGCTTTCTCGAGCCGCTTGGCGAGAAAGGCGTTGAAATTTCATCGCGAATCCTGGATTTCATCGAGAACATGAATGTCGGTGTGCTCGGCTCGGTTGGTCTGGCGCTGTTGTTGTACACCGCTGTTTCACTGGTCCACAAGGTCGAAGAAGCGTTCAACTTCATTTGGCACGTCAGTCGCGGGCGCAGCATCGGTGAGCGGTTCAGTCGTTATATCTCGGCACTTCTGGTCGGTCCGCTGTTGATTTTTGCGGCGCTTGGCGTGACGGCAGCTGCAATGAGTCTCGCTGTGGTGCGCGAGGCATTGCAGATCGAGGCGATCAGCTGGTTGGCGCTGCAGGCCGGGCGCCTGTTACCGTACGCGTTGATCGTAGGTGCTTTCACCTTCCTTTATATATTTATACCGAACACCAGAGTCCGTGTTACGGCGGCGCTGGTCGGCGGTTTGATTGCCGGCGTTGTGTGGCAGACGGCGGGTTGGGGCTTCGCGCAGTTTGTGGTGGCGTCGACTCGCTACGCCGCCATTTATTCCAGCTTCGCGATCGTGATCCTGTTCATGCTTTGGCTGTACCTTAGTTGGCTGATTTTATTGTTTGGCTCCAGCGTGTCTTTCTACATGCAGTACCCGGAATACCTGGTCAGGAACGGCGGTGAAATGCGTCTTTCCAATCGCATGAGTGAACGTCTGGCGCTGGTTATCATGAGCCTGATTGGCCGCTATCATCTCGAAGGCAAAACGCCGTGGAGCCTGGATGCCCTGAGCCGCGAGCTGCGCATGCCGATTCGCACCGTCGACGAAGTGCTGATTGGTCTGCGAGATCGGCAAATACTGACCACCACCGGGGACGAGCCACCTGGCTGGTTGCCGGTGCGCGACCTTGATCAAGTGAGCGTCAAAGACGTAGTCGACACGGTACGCACGTTGGGCGAGAACAATTACCTGAGACCCGAAACCTTGCGCGGACCGCATTCGGTCGAGCGTTTGCTGCAACGGGCTGAAGGCGCGGCGGAATCGGCCCTGCGCGATACAACAATCAAGGATCTCGCCACCGAGCCGGAGGAAACGCC
>JBFKXV010000127.1:0-7001 GCA_041637935.1 Burkholderiales bacterium
CACGCAGCAAACTCGGCGCAGCTCTTGTCATCGTGATCTGGATCACCGTTGCCTGGTGGCTCATTTCGGTATTCTCCACCCCGGCGGTTGGCGACCAGCGCTAAAAGCGAACGCTGTGCGGATCCGCTGTTATGGCGCAATATGAGCTTACGCGCGATCAAGCCGCTAAATGTGATCTTCCGCGCGATCAAGCCGCTTGGCGTTGTTGGACGCGGCTACGCCACTAGTTTTTTCTTGACGCGGCTACGCCGCGATGCCGGCATCGGAGTCAAAGTCGCGCAAGAACCGGCACACTTCGTCGGCATCTCGCGTACGTCGCATTGGCGGCAGACTCTGCCAGATGCGCCGCCCGTAGGATTTCGCAATCAGCCTCGGGTCGCAAATCATTAACACACCCCGGTCACGTTCATCGCGGATCAATCGCCCAGCGCCCTGCCGCAATGAGATGACTGCCTCGGGGAGTTGATACTCCATAAAAGCATTTCGGCCCTCGCCGTTGATTTTCGCGATCCGCGCTGCCAATACCGGATCGTCAGGAGGAGCAAATGGCAACCGGTCGATTATCACCAAAGACAAGGCATCACCACGTACGTCGACGCCTTCCCAAAACGACTGACTGCCGAGCAAGATCGCATTACCAAGACCTCTGAACGCCGCCAGTAACTCCGAGCGCGAGCCTTCACCCTGCATCAATAGCGGCAGATCCAGCCCCTTCGACTGCATCAGGTTGGCCAGCATTGTCCTGGCATCGCGCATCGCCCTGAGGCTGGTGAACAAGAAGAATGTACGTCCCCCGGCGGCTTCGATGACCGGTAGCGCACGCTCGACAACCGCCTGCGTGTAGCCGGCGCTGTTTGGATCCGGCATGCCTTCGGGAACATACAGCAGCGACTGGTTCTGGTAATCGAACGGGCTGTCCCAACTTTGCGTTGATGCAGCCTCGAGCCCCATGCGCTGCTGGTAGTGAGAAAAATCCTGCCGCACGGAAAGCGTCGCCGAGGTGAATATCCAGGCCTTTGGATGGCCGGCCAATTGATTCCTGAATGCATCTGCTACCGACAGAGGTGTTGAGTTCATGTGAACGGAAGCGGCAAACGCCTCGATCCAGCGCACGTGATTCATGTCGGCCTGGTTGCGCCAACCTTGCAGAGCGTCTGACAGATGCGCCGCACGTTCCCAGCAGTGATGCAATCCCTCGGAGCGTGCGGCGTGGATATCCAGCTGCCTAATCAGTTCTGCCAGCTCCTGTTCGGCTTCATCGAGCGTCGCTACAAAGTCAGCGTCGGCATTCACTTCATCGTAGGTCTTGCGTGCAGTTTCATTATCGAACTTCAGCCGCAGATCGCGCGCGGCCTTTTCGATGCGTCTCGCCTGTTGCTCTAAATCGGTGGCATCGGCCGCGTTTGTCGCCAACTCCATGCGTATGTCGCGCCCCAACTCGACGAGCTGATTGGAAGACAGCTGCTCGCCGAAAAATACGCTTGCTGTATCGGGCAATTGGTGCGCTTCGTCGAAGATCACGCTATTGCATGCCGGCAGCAGTTCGCCGGCACCCTCATCGCGCAGCACCAGATCGGCGAAGAAAAGGTGATGATTGACAACCACAACGTCAGCTTGCAGCGCCTTCTTACGCGCTTCGAGCACAAAGCATTCCGAGTGAAACGGACATTCGCTGCCGAGGCAGTTCTCCCGCGTCGACGTCACCATGGGCCAAATGGAAGCATCCTCCGGCACCGCGGCCAGACCGCTTCTGTCGCCGTCAGTCGAGGTGCGTGCGTAGCTGTCAATACGCGCCAGATGGACTACGTCGTCGCGCCCCGAAAAACGCCCATCGGTCTTGGCGCGTTCCAGGTGGTGGTGGCAAATGTAGTTGGCGCGTCCCTTGAGCAGAGCAACCGTTACGGGCACCGACAGGACCTTGCGCACCAACGGTATGTCACGGTCAAACAATTGGTCCTGCAATGTTTTGGTACCGGTCGAGATAATGACTTTCCCCCCGTGCAGTAGTGCCGGGACCAGGTATGCGAAGGTCTTGCCGGTGCCGGTTCCTGCCTCGGCGATCAGCACGGATGCCTGCTCGATCGCCTCAGCGACCGCGTGCGCCATCTCGATTTGCTGCTGGCGCGGGCGATATCCTGATATGGCCTGCGATAACAGACCATCGTCGGTGAAGACATTGTTCAGCGAATCCGTCACACGCAACCTGCCGCAGCGCGATCACCGCCAGAGCATCGCCATCTGGTGTACGTCATCGCGTGCTGCCAGCCGTCTTGCCCGCGAAGTGCCGCCGAATCATCGCCGCTCCGGCCAAAAGCGGCTAGTATTGCCGCCATGCTTGCGAGACTTAATCTTCTGTTTGCGTTTTCCATGTCGACGCTGCTCGTTTTCTACTTCGCCGGGCGCTTCGTGCTTGTCAAGATCGTGGCGACGGTGGCGCCGTCAATGGTCCCGTACTTTATCGCAGCGTACACCCTGGCAGCGTTAATGTTGACCGTTCTCATATTGGCGAAAACAATGATCCGCCTCGGCGGCGTCTCCACGGCAGCGCGTGGCTGCAGGGTCAATGTGCGCTTTTTTGTGGCGCAAGTGATGCTTTTGCTGGCTCATTTGTGTGCGCTTTTTGCTGCTTACACGCTGTTTTTCCTCGGCGCCAGCGGCGAAATTCACTGGAGCTTGTTGCTGGCACCGTTGTTGTACGCGGCCGGCATCTACCTCGCCGTCATCGACTTGCGACAGCGGGCAGCGCAGGCCACCGGGTGAGCATAAAGGTTGCATGATATTGGCCGACGCGTGTCCTGGCACCCGGTGCCCGATGTCAGTATTTCGTTCAATTGCCGGCTTCGCCTGACGTGCCCGAACCGCTTGATTGCGCAAGTCTAGTAAACTTGAACAGACGTTGTTGCCGTGGATCGGTCGGCCGCCCGCCGGTCAACGCCTTACAGAACGATCCCTGTTAGCGTGACTTGCGCACTGATAAGGATCGCACCGATACAGATTGACGCAAACCATGCCAAGCAGCCACCCAAAGATCCATATAGAACCGCTCGCCAATCCCCGCCCTGCCCATTTTCCGGAGGTGCTTGGCTTCGGCCGCTATTTCACCAACCGCATGTTCACTCAGCGTTATTTGCCGAAGCAAGGCTGGCACGAGGCAACCATTACGGCCTATCAGCCTTTGGCGCTCGATCCCGCTGCAGGGGTATTGCATTGCGGGCAGGATGTGTTCGAGGGCATCAAGGCATACCGCCGGCCCGACGGCAGGATCAACCTGTTTCGCATCGACCAACACCTGGCGCGCTTCAATCGCTCGGCATCTCGCCTGGGAATGCCGCAGATCGACGCCGATCAGCACCTTGATGCGATCAAGACGCTGGTCGGCCTGGAACACGAGTGGATCCCGTCGCAGCCGGGTGCCGCGCTGTACATCCGTCCGGTGATGGTCTCGAGCGAGACAACGCTTGAAGTACGTGCCAGTCGCAGCTTCCTCCATTTCATCATCCTCAGTCCGGTTGGGCCCTATTTTGGTGCCGGGCTGAGCCCTGTGCCGGTTTTCATCTCGCACCAGTATGTGCGTGCGGTGCGTGGCGGAACCGGCGAGGCGAAAACAACTGCCAACTACGCCGGCAGCCTTCTTGCCACCGAAGAAGCCAGTGCCAACGGGTTCCAGCAAGTGCTGTGGCTCGACGCAGTCGAGCGGCGACTGGTTGAGGAAGTGGGCGCCATGAATATCGCCTTTGTTTATGAAGGCAAATGCATCCGTACACCGGCACTTTCCGGCGGCATTCTGCCCGGCGTCACGCGCGATTCGATTCTGCGTCTTGCGCCCGACCTGGGATTCGAAGCAACCGAAGACCGGATCGACGTGAACGAAATGCTGGCAGACATTGAAACCGGCCGTATCACCGAGGTGTTTGCCATGGGAACCGGCGCGGTTGTCGCGCCGATCGGGCAGTTTCGCTACAAAGACAAAGACTACGTCATCGGCGACAATCAGACCGGACCGGTGGCGCAGCGTCTGTTCGACGCCTTGACTGACATCCAGTTCGGAAGGGTTGCCGACCCGTATGGTTGGACACAGACAATGGACGTCGTCGACGCAGCTGCCCGTTTGCCGCGCTCAGCGAGCGCGTGACTACGGCCGGTACTCAATCGACTGCAATCGTTGCACCGCCGCGTTGCCAATGGGCCTCATCAGGCAACGACCTGTATATCGCATACCACGACGGGGAATGGGGCGTACCGGTTCACGATGAGCGCCTGCTGTTTGAGTATCTGATACTCGAAGGCGCGCAGGCCGGCCTGTCATGGTCAACCATCCTAAACAAACGCGAGGGCTACCGCCGCGCTTTTGCCGGCTTTGATCCGGCCGTAGTCAGTGCTTTCGGCGAACGGGATATCGAGCGGCTGATGGCCGATGCAGCAATCGTTCGCAACCGGGCGAAGATTCAATCGTGCATTTCCAACGCAAAACGGTTTCTTGAAGTGCAGGCCGAGTTTGGCAGTTTCGATGCCTATGTCTGGCGTTATGTCGACGGCGCACCGGTACAGAACGAGTGGCAACGGGCCGATCAGGTGCCTGCCAGTACAATGCAGTCCGACGCACTGAGCAAGGACCTGAAACAGCGCGGATTCAAATTCGTCGGCACCACCATCATGTACGCATTCATGCAGGCCACCGGAATGGTTAACGACCACACCACCGGTTGCTTTCGTTGGCCGCAATTACGAAACGCACAAGTGCAACCCCGACACAAATAAATGCGCCGCAACACAGCAGGCGTTTAAATCTGGTCCCGCGTTGTGCCGGCCAAATCAAGGACAAACCTATGAACGAACTTCAACTGAAACCGGAAAAAAACCATACCGGTGCACGCGATAGCCGCCGCGTCAGCGTATCGGATGCGCTCGATGCCATCGGCAAGGTAAAAAGCGAACTGCCTTCGGCCGCCGTGTTCGAACACGGCTCACTGCAGGTCAAGATGTATCGTCCCGGAACCGAGGACATGCAAAAACCGCACACGCGTGACGAGGTCTATTTCATCGTTAACGGATCAGGCTGGTTCGCCAGTGGCGGTCAACGTCATCCCTTTCAAAGTGGCGACATGCTGTTCGTACCGGCGGACACGCCGCATCGCTTCGAGCAGTACAGCGATGACTTCTGCACCTGGGTCGTGTTTTACGGACCGGAGGGCGGCGAAGAAACACCTTCCGCTTAGCAGCATGTCTGACACATTGAACACAGGTGATGATCAGGCAACGCGGCAAACAAACAGGCCAACCGGCATCAAACTGCTGATTGCGGTGAACGCGCTCGCCGCACTGGCGCTGCTGGCGATGTTCCCGCAGTACACCGGCGGGCGCGCCCTGCTCTATCTGTGCGTCGGCATCCTGCATGCGGTCCTGGCGTTCGGGCTGTTCCGTAACTACGGCTGGGCGATCATTGTGATGATCGTTTATGCACTGTTCCAGGCCGCGGGAATGGGAGTATGGTCACTGATCGGACTCATGACCCTGGTGGCAGAACCACTCACGCCGGCGAAAACACAGTTTCTGCTTTTTGCAGCCGTGGCGATACCATTTCTTGTCTGGGCTGCGCTCTATCTTCTCAGGCAACTGAGACGCGACTGACCGGCCTTTATTCGACTGATTGAACCTTCTCGCCAAGCTTCATTAGTTGGCGGTCGTGCCACGGGCCCAGCACGGGCTGCACCAGCACCGCGCCGGACAGTGCCAGAAACATGTCCCACTGGGTATCCCACACATCACCCTGGGTCGCAAGGAACGCATCGGCCGCTGTTCCCGAGGCAACTGCCACCCACCATTCAGTCATTTCGTAGAACGCTGAAATCGCCAACACAACGCTACAGACAAGAAAGTAGCGCCATACGCGGCCGCGCACCACATTGGCTCGAATAAAAACCTCGCGCGCGATCATCGCCGGCACCAGGCCCTGAAACACATGACCGACACGGTCATAGTAATTTCGCGCCAGTCCGTACTCGTCCTGCAGCCAGTCGAAAAGGGGCACTTCAGCGTAAGTCCAGTGCGCACCAACCAGCAGCACGGCCGCGTGCAGCCAGATCAGGCAGTACACCAGCATGGTCAATCTGACACGCGGATAGAGCACCAGCAACACGGCGGCGTAAATAACTGCCGGCAAGGCTTCCAGATACCAGATAAAGCGGTCGGCTGGTGCGTAGCCCGACCACACCAGGATCACGACAAAACTGATCAATAGCGCGGCGAGCCAGCGATGGGAATGATCGCCGCCTGGCGTTGGAATGGTCGGGCTCACCGGTAAGTCACGTGACTCGACACCGCGACAGACGCATCCGTCGCGACAAGCGTCCGTGCGTGTTCGCGGAGCCTGTCAACTTATGGGCAGTCATTGGATCTCGTCCACCTTGATCCAGGTGCGGCGCTGATCGCGCGATGAATTGCTGCGATAGGAAATGATGCCGGTCTCCTCACGCTCGGCGCTCAGTGTCACCGAGCCAACTTCAAGCCACTGGCCGGCACGGCCCGAAACCACTGATGAGACGCGCTCGATGCGCACTGCACCGGTGCGCCGGCTCAGCACCGCATCGGCGCTGCTCGACACCTGCACCGTGACCTCATCGCCGCGCATTCGGGCGACGGCAAAGAACCCGGCTTCAACATCACGGTATTCGACATTCTCTCCGGCTGCGAAACCAGCCGCACCGACAACCACCGAATAAGTACGAATCGGGATCGACTCGCCGAGCGCAATGAATGCCGCTTCTCCTTCGATCACCTGGACGGTCTGCACCCTGCTGCCGGTGTCCTCGGTCCGCGTCGATTCAACGCGTATTCGTACCCGATCGGAATCCCGGGCGTTCGCCGCCGTCCCGGATGAGGGGCTATTTGATGTGTTGGCGGGGACGCTCACCCGCAGGTCGTCGTTTCCTGCGCTTCCCGAAATTGCCAGATCGCGTTCGACGCCGGGCGCGTAGACGTCGTGCCGCACAGTGATGCGCAAC
>JBFKXV010000128.1:0-6986 GCA_041637935.1 Burkholderiales bacterium
AGCACCGTGCCCCCTTGATCAAGGACATGCACTTCGCTGCCGGCGTCACTGACCTCGCTGACCTGAATCTGGAACCTCTGATCAGTCGCCTTGGCGTCGCGCCAGAAAGCCAGTTTCTCCAATCCTTTCTTCTTTGGATCGACGTCGGGATCGTTATAGCGCACGAAATACACACCCTTTGAGCGGTCGCGATCCTCGACGGTGAAACCAATAAAGTCGAGCGCCAAACCAACCCGGCGCCATGCCCTGTCAAACGGATCCTGCAGCGCGAGATATTCGAGATCGCCCGGACCACTTGCCAACTCTGCCCGCGGCTGTGGCTCAGGCTGCGCCTGTGCCCTTTCAACTTGCGCATCCGAGGCGCCAAGTCTTGCCATCAGGAGATAGAGCATTTCGGCCTCGAGGTTAGGATCGCGTGGCCTGGCCGCCCACGTTACACGCGCTATGGTGGTGTCCTGGGTCACCTTCTGGTACACGCCCCGGTGGGTGATGAAGATCTCACTGGTGCCTGGTTCGGTGCCGCGCTCGACCCGCATGCGGAATCGATCGCGCTCTGCGGTGGAATACGCCCTGTCAGCGCCGATGAAGCGGAAGGTCCGGCGCAGCCATGAATTGGGCACTTTGGCGCGGTTTTCCGCCCAATCGGTTTCCATCACGCCGCTCTCCGGCGATTCGCGGGCAATCAAAAAACCGTTTTCCTGCCAGAACTCACGCAACGTCGGCCAAATGGCCTCCGGTTCCGCATCGACCACCAGCCATCGAAAGTTGCCCTCGCCCGCGACACGCATGCCGTCCTGCGTCGGGAGGATCTGCTGCTGATCAGCGCCACGCTCGGCCGCCCGCGCCCGCGTGTAATCAGAGTAGGTCGCGCCATCCTGCTCGAACACGACGTAGCGATTGCTGTTTTGCGGCGTCGCCAGATCTGGCGGCACCTCCAATGGCGGCAGGCTTCTCGCCGACTTGTAATCAACCTTGTTCCGGTCAGACGCACAGCCCGCCAGGGCCACGACCGCGATCAATGCACCGGCCGTCAATAGATTCAGTCTCATTTATGATTTATCCGACTTTCGTGTGGGTCCAGACGTGAGGCACGAACCGCCTGGCAGCGACGGCATGCAATAGAAACCCTTCACCGCAAAGGCACGAAGACGCAAAGTCACACAAAAACAATACGAGTTCATGTCCTCCCTGCTTGCTGTTACTTGGTGTCCTTGGTGTCTTCGTGGTGAAGATTTTTGTTCCGTACGGCTAAGTGAGCGCCTGAAGATTCATACGTATCCACAGAAAAGCCGAAAGAACCTCATTTATTAATCAGCTATCGGTAAAGCAAACTCGCTTAACTAACGCTTTCGACAACGCCGACAACAAGACGTTGCGGCTTTTTTTGGCCTGCAAATGCAGAAACTCCGCGCTCCGCGTTATCGCGTGATCGCCGCGATTTATTGACTGCGGCTATTCATGAACCGCCACTATTAATGAACTGCGACCCTCTGCGCCGCAATGCCAGCTTGTTCCATTGCACCAAGCAACAAATCATGCAACGACGACGACAACGGGGTGAGCGGCAAACGAATACCCGGCCCAATCTTGTTCATTGCCTGCAGCACCCACTTTACCGGTATCGGATTGGCCTCGACGAAAAGGTGCGCATGCAGGCCCAGCAGCTTGTTGTTGACACTGCGCGCACGCGCCAAATCGCCACCTAACACCGCCACACACATTTGCTGCATCGGCCCCGGTGCAACGTTGGCGGTCACTGAGATCACGCCATGCCCGCCCAGCATCATCAGCCCCAGGCAGCTCGCGTCGTCACCACTGTAGACCGCGAAGTCGCGTGGTGCGCGTTTCAACAGGTCAGCACAACGCTCCATGTTCGCCGTCGCATCCTTGATGCCCACAATATTGTCAATTTGCGCCAGTCGCAGAGCGGTGTCGTTGTGCAGGTCAGCGACCGTTCGGCCCGGCACGTTATAAAGAATATGCGGAATATCGGCTGCTTCGGCAATCGCCCGAAAGTGGCGATATAGACCTTCCTGGGTCGGTTTGTTGTAATAAGGCACAACCGAGAGACTCATGTCGGCCCCGGCGCTTTTGGCAAACTTGGCAAGCTCGACCGCTTCAGCAGTGGAATTCGCGCCGGTGCCGGCAATAACCGGGACTCTTCCGGCAGCCCATTCGACAGCCGACTTGATCAGAGTGCGGTGCTCGTCAACATTGACAGTAGGAGATTCCCCGGTGGTACCGACAACGACAATACCCTGTGTGCCCTCGGCGACATGCCAGTCTATCAACTGGTGAAGCCGCTCCAGATCGAGACTGCCATCTTCGTGCATCGGGGTCACTATTGCGACGATGCTTCCGGTAAGCATGGCTGGAACACTCCTGAGTTGAACCAATGCGAATTTTACCCGATTCGCCAACAGGTTTAAGCATCGTTTTCAGGCCAGACAAACCGCGCACCGCAGGCGCACACGCGCTGCACCATCGCCGATTTGGGGTAGTCAACATACACATCTTCGTAGCCGAGCACCCGCAGCGACGCGCTCGCCACATTACACAGCTCACCCGGTTCGAGCAGATAGTCAGGATTGGACGGCCGTCCAAACCGCTCGTTTCGCTTGGCGAACGTCTCGTAGATCAACAACCCGGTGTCTGAGACCGACCCAAGCAATATGGGAAACAACGGTCGATGCAGGTAGTTGGTGACGATGACCGCATCAAAGCGTTGCCCGGCCAGAGGCCATTCACCGTTCTCGATATCAGCCGTTACCGTGCGAACGCCGGGCAGCGATGCCAGGCCGGCCAGGGCTTCATCGTTGCGATCGAGGGCGACCACGCGATGCCCTTGCTGCACAGCCAATCGGGTATGCCGGCCAAAGCCACAGGCCACGTCGAGCACCAGCAAACCCGGCTGCAGCAAGCGGATCCAGCGCGCCACCCACGGCGACGCCTCAAGTCCTTGATGTGGTGTCTCTGGCACGGTCAGCAGATTGTGCCAGAAAGGAGGCTGGCCATTGATTGGCTCAGATCGCCTGGCTTCAGTGCCCTGCCCGGGCCGCAATGACCGCCAACAGCACCTCAAACCAGGCCCTGGTAGGCAGCATAGCGCTTACCTGTAAGCCCATCTGTTGCATGGCGCGTTAAGGCGCCATGCGGCCTGCTGCGATCGACCACGGACTCACAACATCACAAAATCAGTTGCTGTATAACGCAACGCGTTAGCCCACAAGCAGTGTTATCGGGTTGTTTTCGGTACACTCCGGGCGTGCTGCGCCTCGCGTTGACACTGCCATCTGGGCAATGCTAAAAAGAGACTGAATACATGAAAAAAATTGGTGCGGGCGTTTCGGTAGACGGGGATATGGCAAGGATGTCGAGGAGGTGGATCATGGTCGCACTATGTGCCGCGCTGGCGGCGTGCTCGACCATGAATGCGGCGTTGCAACGCGAGCGCTCCGCGATTGCCTTGCTGGCCCCGACACAAGGCAACACTGCGAGTGGCGTCGTCGAGTTCGAACAGGACGGCGACGAGATGGTTGTGCGCTTGCGTATTGAAGGCTTGACGCCTAATGGCTTGCACGGCCTGCACATTCATGAAAAAGGCGACTGCCGCGCGCCCGATGCCAGCAGCGCTGGCGGGCATTTCAACCCCACCGGCGACAGGCACGGCGGGCTCGACAGTGAGTCCCGTCATGCGGGTGATCTGGGCAATATCCGCGCTAATGCCGAGGGCAAAGTCGAAACAAAGTACGAAGTCACCGGGATCAGTCTCAAGGCCGGCCCCACCAGCGTCGTCGGACGCGCCGTCGTGGTACATGCGCAGGCCGACGATCTGGTCAGTCAGCCAAGCGGAAATTCCGGTCCGCGCATTGCATGTGGCCTCATTAGCAAGAATCCGGACACGTTCTTCTGAGGCTGACGGCGCCCGAGTAATGCGATCGATGGTGTGATTCCCTGGCTGCGTCCCGGCGATGAATTTCCCCCGCTGACGGAGGCTTTAAGCGAACCAAACGGTTTGCTTGCCGCCGGCGGCGACCTTGCCGAAGAAACACTATTACGAGCCTATCGGCGCGGCATTTTTCCCTGGTTTGGCGACGCTGATCCGATTCTCTGGTGGAGTCCGGATCCTCGCATGGTCTTGTTTCCGGAAGAGCTGCACGTGTCTCGCTCGATGCGAAAAACGATGCGAGGCAGGCAATTCGAAGTCACCGCTGACCGTGAATTCCTGCAAGTCGTCATTGGCTGCCGAAAACCGCGCGACGGCATCGACGGCACCTGGATAACCGAACAGATGGTCGACGCCTACCTCGAACTGCATCGCGCCGGATACGCACACTCGATCGAAACCTGGATCGACGGCGAGCTCGCCGGCGGTCTGTACGGTGTGGCCATCGGCCGCGCTTTCTTCGGCGAATCAATGTTCACACGCGTGAACGATGCATCAAAGATTGCTTTGATCAGCCTGGTTCGGCAGCTTCGTGCCTGGCGGTTCGGCGTTATCGACTGCCAGATGCGCACCGAGCATCTCGCCACGTTCGGCGCCCGCGAGATATCACGTGCCCGGTTCGCACAGTTGCTGGCTGACTTGGTAGACTATGGGCCGGCTCCCGGGCCGTGGACAATATCAGTTGATGCTGGTGTTTAGTGTGTGCAGTATTGATGTGATCGCTTTGATGGAGCCTTATTGAACGAACCGTATTGAACGAGCCGATGCACACAACGATCCGGTGAGGCAAAAGGAGATCGAGATTCGAGTTTTAGCGAAGCCAGTTATAGCGAAGTCATGACACAGTTGAATGACCTGCCATTTTCGGTGTTGCAGTTTTACGCGACGGCGCCTTATCCGTGCAGTTACCTGCCCGATAAGCTGGCGCGTTCGCAGGTGGCGACGCCGAGCCATGCCATTGACAGCCAGGTCTACGCTGATCTTGTCAAGGTTGGTTTTCGACGCAGCGGCGCGTTCACATATCGCCCGTACTGCGATCGCTGCCGGGCGTGCGTGCCGGTTCGTATCTCAGCCCGCGAGTTCACGCCCAACAGATCACAACGGCGCGCGGCGAAAAAACACCGTAACCTCGAAGCGCACATGCTCGAGCTCAAATACCATCCCGAGCACTATGCCTTGTACCTGCGCTATCAGTCTCGCCGCCACAGCGGTGGCGGCATGGATCACGACAGCAGAGAGCAATACCGTCACTTCCTGCTGCAAAGTAACGTGCGCTCCAGTCTGGTCGAATTTCGCGAGGGTGGCAGGCTGCGTATGGTAAGCATTGTGGACCGTCTCGATGATGGCCTCTCGTCAGTGTACACTTTTTTTGATCCGGAAATTGCGGGTGCCAGTTTCGGAACGTTTAATGTCGCCTGGCAAGTCGATTTGTGCAACAGACTCGGATTGCCCTATCTCTACCTCGGTTACTGGATCGCGCAGAGCCCGAAGATGGCTTACAAGGTCATGTTCCAGCCTATCGAGGGACTGATCGATGGCCGCTGGCAGAGACTGCCGCGAGACGCTGCCGCGCCGGAGGCGTGATACGCCTGTTGCGGCCCATCTCCGGCAGGATCACGCCTGACAAACAACCATGTTGTATTCGCTAGCGCGGCCACTGCTGTTCGTGCTCGACCCGGAGCGCGCGCACGACATGGCGCTCGCCGCCCTCGATATAGCCGCACGCTTCGGACTCGCGGGCGGCGTCGCCGGCCCTCGAATCAGCACGCCCAGAACCATAATGGGTTTGACATTTTCCAATCCGGTTGGGCTCGCGGCAGGTCTCGACAAGAATGCCGAACATATCGATTCCCTGTCGCAACTCGGTTTCGGTTTTCTCGAGGTCGGCACCGTTACGCCCCGCCCGCAGCCCGGTAATCCACCAAAGCGGCTTTTTCGCGTCACCACCGCACAAGCACTGGTCAACCGCATGGGTTTCAATAACGACGGCGTGGAACGATTCGTGTCAAACGTGCGGGCGGCGCGCTACAAAGGCATTCTGGGAATCAACATCGGAAAGAACTTTGACACGCCGATCGAGCGCGCACTTGACGATTACCGCTACTGTCTGCGTGCGGTCTATGACTGCGCGAGCTATGTGACCATCAACATCTCGTCTCCCAACACGCAGAACCTGCGCAGTCTGCAGGAAGGCGCGGCATTGGATCAATTGCTGGCTGGATTGGCGCTCGAGCGCAAGGAACTATGCGAAAAGCGCGGCCGGCGAGTACCCATCGCCCTTAAAATCGCACCCGATCTGGGCCGCGCCGACGTCGAGTTTGCGGCGCACAGTGCATGCCGACACGAGATGGATGCAATTGTCGCCACCAACACCACCGTCGACCGCCCGGGGATTGCAAACCTGCGACATGCCGATCAGGCAGGCGGGCTGAGTGGTGCGCCGTTGCGCGACCGGTCAACCACAATCGTCGCCTGGCTATCGGATTCGCTGGCCGGAGAGCTGCCCATCATCGCCGTCGGTGGCATCATGAGCGCAGCCGATGCGGTCGAGAAAGTTTCCGCCGGCGCTGCACTGATTCAGCTCTACACCGGACTGATCTTTCGTGGCCCGCAACTGGTCAGCGAGTGCGCGCGTGCGTTGGACACGTATCTGCAAGAACACCGCTGATATAATTCGCGCCTCTTTGCACCACCGCCGCAACATGCTCGTCAACGCAACGACATCAACGCCCGCCTCCCGTCTCAACCTTGCTTTTGGTTTGAGCTTCGAGCAACTCTACGAACGCGAAGGGTTGAAGCAACTCGACGCTCGCTTCCTCGATGTTCTGCGCCATACAGACCCGGGTCTCGAGCAACGCCTGCGCTCGGCACGCAACCAGCCCAACACAACTAACCAATCTGATGCGATTGCACGCAAGGAAGAATCACAACTGCTGATGGCGGTGGCAGAGCATCTCGATGATTTCGTGTCGCATCTTTTCGCTATCGATATTGAAGTCAAAGCGCTATCAGCAACACACCACCAGCTGGCACCGATGTA
>JBFKXV010000129.1:0-6949 GCA_041637935.1 Burkholderiales bacterium
CCGGACGCCCTCCATGACCTTTTGCGCCAATTCGCGATGGTTCCAGTTACACGGCATCGTGCCGATCCAGCAGTGGGCAACACCAATCTGCGGCCGCGCCAAATCCTCGTCAGTGAAGCCGATCGCTTTCATCATCGAGCGCGCCACGGCGCGGTCCGGCCCTTCCAGCAGCACACGGCTCTTGTGTCTTGGATCCACGGTCACGGAAACCTCCCTCGTTTTCAGTTGAACGCGCTTACGCGACCAGTTTGGTCAGTTTGTCGCGCACCTTGTCGCCAACGGACAAACCAAGCTCCCGCGCCACCGCGTTGACATGAGACAGCACACCGCTCTGCCACATGTCCATCGAATCACCAATGCGCCCGCTGGTGTGCGCGACCGTCGCAGCGGCAACACCACGCCCTTGCAACATTTCGAGCGCCGCAAAACCGGCGTTATCCTTGCCGCCGCCGGCGTCATTGAACACCACCAGCTTGAGCGGGACCTCGAGGGCGAACTCCCCCGAACTGGTACCACCGTGCGAGGCGCAAACAACCACCGCACCCTTGTCGTCGGCATTGACCTTGGTGATCGAGTCCATCAGCACCACCTTGCCGGCCTTACCCTGTTCCACTGTTTTCTTGAGCATCTTCAATCTCCGTTTTGCATGCGGCTATCGGCCACGTGTTAATTGGCGGCACCCATTGATTGGCGACACTTTGCCGCACCTCATTCGAATACCGCTTTGGTCTGTATCGTTTCGATCTGAACTGCTTCGATCCGAACTGCTTCGATCCGAACTGCTTCGATTTTTACGGCGCGGCGGCGTTGTGATCGCCGCGCCGTTCTAACAACGAACCAATCGCCTGAACCGGGCCACTGTCCAGATCGAACCGCGCGTCAGGACGTGATCGCCTGAATGTTCTACGCGATCTCTTCCCGGTCGAACACCGTCCTCCAGTCGGGCGCAAAGATCTTCTTCTTCGCTGCCTCGACTGCCTTGTTGGCGGCATCCGACATGCGCACACCGGGAAGCTGGTCGAACAGGATCGCCAGTTCAACATTCAGGTGCCCAAGAATGAAATCTCGCGCCGCTTCCGCCGGCACACCGCGTTTGACCGCTTCGTCGGTCGCTTCGCGGATCACCGTAAGACATGTCGCGCACACCGTTTCCGACAGTGCCGGCTCGAGCATCGCCATTTGATCGACTGTGGCGCGATGCGAGCGCATGACGGGCGCGTACATGCGCTTGGCAACGTCTTCTGCCACGGCATAATTTTTCTCATCACCGCGCAACAGCGCGCAGACGATCGCCTGCTTGGCTTTGATACCGCCAAAGTAATCGCGCTTTGCCTCCAGATCGGTCTCGTCATTGAATATCGGCGGATGGCAAGGGTGCGCAACAAAAATCGTCAAGTCCTTGCGGTCCGGCAAATGGCCGGCAAAAGGTGCTGCCGCGTCGAGCGCAATCAACGTCGCACCCTTCTTGAACTTGTCGACCAGTGAGTGCGTGACTTTCTCGATCGCGTTGTCGGGAATGGTCAGAATCACGAAGTCCGCATCGGCCAGGGCGGTATCGGCATCGACACAGGAAATGTCCAGTTCCTTGAGCCGCTCACGCCCGGCTTCGCTAACTTCGACGTGACTAACGTCATAGGGTGAACCCTTCAGATTGGCCGATACGCGGTAACCCATTTTTCCGCCCGCTCCGATAATTGCTACTTTGCTCATCTGTTACCTCCACAAGTTAAATTGATCCGTCCCTCTGGCTTGTGGCCGGCGACGGTTGTTACACATTTCGGGAACAGCGTTTTCACCGCCCGTCCCGCACCATTCCAAAATAATCCACCTTGCCCATCTGGCCGCCCTTCAGCGCGATCTCCATACCATCGAACTGCGGGTCGTCCGAATAAGCGCGGCACAGCGGCGCACCCGGCGTCAGCTCAGCCTTCATTTCCAGCGCATAAAGCCGCAGTTCCTGGGTGGCATAACTCGACGTGTCGCCACCGGCGATCACCACGCGACGCAATTCGGTGCGCTCCAACAATTCGCGCGCAATGCGCCCCATCGCAGTGCCAAGAGCTCGCGCACTCCCGCCGGTGTTCTTGCCCAGTTGTTCCTTGGTGGCCTTGATGCTCGGGTCATCCGGACCGGCGGCGGAATACAGCAACAGGCTGTTGCCACCCGAGAGCGACTCGAGCCCCTGTGAAACGAGTTTCTGCTGCGCCTGTTCTGCCACGCCGGGCTGCACCAACTTCTCGGTTGGTATGCGAATGCAATCGAAACCGTTCTTGCCGGCCCACTCGATCTGTTGCGCCGTCATCGGCGAGGCACTGCCCGATACTGCCAGCAACTGTTTTACCGGCTTCAATGGCGCAAACCTGGCACGCTGATCACTGATAACGCCAGTGGCACGCCAGTGCGCGGCCAGCGCATATTCAACGCCCGAAGACCCCACAACGAAATGCGGCGCGCGCTGTCCGTGCTGCCAGATCAGTCTGCCAACAGTGAGCAGGTGCTCGTCAGTCAGTGCGTCATAGAGCAACATGCCCGGTTTTTCTTCGAGCCTCGCGCGCTCGGTCGCATCGACCTTTTCGTCATCACCGGCAAGATCGGTCACGCTCATCAAACCGATGCTCGACCTGGACTGCTGCGACAAGTGCACACGCAGGTCGGACTCGTGCATCGGTGTCGACGGGTGGCGCGACATCACCGGGTGCCGGTCGAGGCGGTAGATTTCATCGCCGTAAGCGGCAAAGTGATTGCCAAACACGGTGTAACGACGCAATGGCGGCGCACCGGCAAGAACCGAGATCACGCTCCCCTGCACCAGCGACTTGTGCGCCATATCAGCGACATGCCCGATGTTGCCGATCTCCGGGGACGAGTCAAACGTAGAGCACACCTTGTAGTGGGCGACCGGTGCACCGAGCGACCATACAGCGCGCAGAACCGGCTCCAGCTCGGCATCCATTTCCGCCGGGGTCATCGCGCGGCTGGTTCCGGCCACGCCAACGCAACGAAGATCCGGAAACTTCTTGCGTATCAGTTCCGGTTTTGGCGACTCGAGAAACAATACGGTGCGCAGCCCTGATTTCGCCAGCGCCTCCATCGCGTCAGTCGAGCCGGTGAAGTCATCGCCGTAGAACGCCAACAACAATTTCGGGTCAGTTGCCATCAGCCACGCCCTCCAAATTTCTTGATTGCCTCACGCAACTCTTCACGCGTCTCGGCATACTTGTCCAGCGCTACACCTTCCAATGCCGCTTCCCAGCCCTGCTGCATGCTGCGCACGCCAGCCGCGGTGCCGCCGGGATGGGCGAGAATACCGCCGCCGGCAAGATGAATTACGTCAACCGTGCTGGTTGCGGCATAAATCTGCGGCGCAGTACCGGCCCATTGCGCCGACGATATTGCCGGCATAACGCGATAGTCGCTGGACACTTGAGCGCCATCAAACATCGGCGTGACGCAGTCGATGATCGACTTGCCGACCTCTTCATTGGTCTCGTAGAACTTGCTGTTGAATCCGCCAACGTGCAAATGATCAACACCGGCCACGCGGCACAGTTTCTGATAGGCAGTGAAGCCGATGCCGAGCATCGGATACCGCGAAATCGCACCGAACCAGGCGCGATGCCCGTGAATCGGCAGCTCACAATGACGCCGCACGTGCGCCAGCGCGGCAAAGCCCACCGCATTGATATTCACCATCACACAAGTGCCGCCGTGTTGCTTCACCAGGTCTTGGCTGCGCAGCATGTGATCTACGTCGCCGGTAATATTGAAGGCATACATCGCCTTCTTTCCCGTTTTGTCCGCCACTTTTTCGATTTCGGGCATGACGGCGGCGACGCGCTCCGAAAACGGCGCATAGGTCGGATCGGCCTGCAGTTCGTCATCCTTGATGAAGTCCAGACCTGCCGTTGCGAGATCGCGAACCAGTTTCGCCAGCGCATCGGTCGCCAAACCGATGCTGGGCTTGATGATGGTACCGATCAGCGGCCGGCCTTCCACGCCGGCAAGTTTGCGCGTGCCCTCGATGCCGAAGCCGGGACCCGGATAGCGCTCGGCAAACGCCTGCGGCAGCTGCAGATCCTCGAGTCGGATACCTGACAACTCGTGCAACTCGTAAAGGTTGCCGGCAACCGTCGAAAACAGACTGGTCAGCGAAGGACCGAAGTTATGCAACGGAAACGAGATCACCACTCTGCCGCGGCGGTATTCGACCTTTCCGTCTTTTGATTTTGGCGCCTTACTGCCCGGCAGGCTGGGGGTTTCGGCCACACCGAGCGATTCGACTTTGACGACCCGTGCACCGAAGCGCTCTTTCAGTTCGTTGGTCTCGCCTGGCACCGACACGAACGTGCCGCTCGATTGCTCCCCGGCAAGGACCGCCGCCGCGTGTTCGAGCGGATGGGGCGTTTCGATCAGATAGGTCGCTTCAACGCGATCCTGGTTCACTGCAGTCTCCTCCTGTGCGGACATCAACGCTTGTCCGACTAAGCGCATTTGCACGTCACCGCTAAAGCGATTTGTTCATCGAGAACGCATTTTGTTTTTGGCGCAAGCGTTCTTTTATTTGAGACTAAATATTACCGGCAAGAAGCCAGAAAAGGCTTCTCTTTTTTCTGTAACGCAACCGAATTAGCAGAAAATCTTCCCGAAATTCACAACCAGCAAAGAATAAATATACACCGACACCAAATGAAGCCTCCATTTCCGCAAGCCGTTGAAATGATTGGTCCGGCGCCGCGAACCTGAACTGCCGTTGATTCCACGTGTTCGGCCAGATCCGCCTACTGCCTGTCGGAGATCAGTCCGTCAATCCCATTCACCATTCACGGCCTTACCTGTCAAGATCTCAAGTGTCGCCCCCCGATTTCACTGCGCGCACCTGCAAATCCGGCCCATCGCCCGCACCGCTGCAAGCGATCCGGTCTCGATTCGCGGACAATACGGGGTTTTGGTTCAGCAGTGATCCCGCGAAGGAGAATTAACGATGAGTTTGGCCAAGATTGAAGACGTACGGACCACGCAGGTGCTGGCACCTATTCGCCGCCCGTTGCGCAACGCCTCGGGCTTTATCCCGAGCTTTCCTGTTGTGCTCATCGATCTGGTGCGCGATGACGGCGTGGTCGGGCGTGCCTATACGCAAATCTACTTCCCGGAACTCCTTCCGGCGTTGGAGGCGTCGATCCAGTCGCTGGCAACCATCATCAAGGGGATGCCGGCCTCACCACGCGATGTCTACGATTTTCTGATCCGCCGCATGCGCCTTTGGGGTGTGAAAAACACGTTCTGCACCGCCATGGGCGGTTTGGACATGGCACTGTGGGATGCCTACGCGCGCGGGCGCAAAGAACCCCTGTATGCCACGCTGGGCGCACAGCCTCGTGCACACAAGCCCTACTACAGCGTCGGCCTGTACGACGCAAACAGCGTTGTCGAGGTGGCACAGGAGGCAGTCGAAGAAAACTATCCCGGCCTCAAGATCAAGACCGGATTTCCAACGCTGGAAGAAGATATTGCCGCAGTGCGTGCCGCCAAGCGCGTTCTTGGAGAGCGCGCCCTGATGATCGACTACAACCAGTGTCTCACCGTTGCCGAAGCGATGACCCGCTGCAAGGCGCTCGATGATGAAGGGCTGGCGTGGATCGAAGAGCCGATCATTGCCGATGATTACGAGGGCAACGCCAAACTGGCCGATGCGATTACCACGCCGATTCAGATCGGCGAGAACTTCAACGGCCCCGAAGACATGTACACTGCCATGCAAGCAAAGGCGATGGACGTCGTGATGATTGATCCGCAGTTCATCCGTGGCGTCACGGGGTGGCTGGAGACCGCGGCGCTGGCGCGCATGGGTGGCTTCGAAATGTCGTCGCACACTTTCGTCGAAGCCAGCAGCCATCTTCTATGCGCAACGCCGACCGCCGATTGGCTCGAGCACATGGATGTCGTCGGCCAACTTCTCGTCGAGCCCTATCCGCTCGTCGACGGCACGCTCACGCCACCCGACCGCCCCGGCCTCGGCATGGAGTGGAACGAGGAGATGGTCAACAAGTACCGCGTCACCATAGATAAATAGCAGTGCGAACAAACAACACTTGGTTCGTTCTACTTTCTGTTTGACTTCAAGACAGTAAAATTGCGCGCATGACCGCCCCTCGGCCCATATTGATCCTGCAACTGCGACCTGAGGACGCGACCTCCGACAGCGAGTACGGTCGTTTCCTCAAATACGGCGGATTGCGCGCCGAGGACACGCGCAGAATACGTATCGAGGAACTCGGCATCCCTGAGGACCTGGACCCTGATGACTATTGCGCCATCATTGTCGGCGGCAGTCCGTTTGATATCAGCACGCCCGAGAATAAAAAATCGAAGATCCAGAAAAAGATCGAAGCCGATTTCAACAGACTATTGAAGCACGTAGTGGCGCGCGACATGCCCTTTCTTGGCGCCTGCTCCGGCAACGGGCTGCTGGGCAACTACCTCGGTACGCCGATCTCCACCAAGTATCGCGAACCCGTTAGCTGCGTGACATTGAACTTGACTGAGGACGGCAAGCAGGACCCATTGCTGGCGGGTTTTCCGGAGCAAATCGATGTTCTGCTCGGTCACAAGGAAGCAGTCGACACAACACCCGATGGCGCAGTGCTGTTAATGACCGGCAGCGCGTGCCCGGTACAAATGTTTCGCGTCGGCACAAACGTCTATGCAACCCAGTTCCACCCCGAAGCCGATGCCGACGAATTCGCGCTGCGCATCGACATCTATCGCAATCACGGCTATTTCAAACCGCACGAAGCCGATGAACTAAAGAAGCAAACCAGTCAGAAACCCACACCGTATGCGCAAAAGATACTGCGGCGGTTCGTGGAAAAGTATTATTGCTGAACAGCGGCAACGCGAACTTACAGCGGCCGTGTCAATACTGAAAACAAGCCGCTGAGGGCGGGAAACA
>JBFKXV010000130.1:0-6942 GCA_041637935.1 Burkholderiales bacterium
GTGACTTGCGATACCAGCCCGCGCGGCGCCGATGTTCCTGGAGAGGCGGACGACTGGGATTTTGGCCTTGGTGCCGGTTTTTACGTCGACGCGACTCAGTCGCCTTGGTCGAACCACTACCGCATGTACAGTTACGTCGCACAGGAGTTGCCTTCGGTGGTGGCGGCCGCCTTTCCGGTCGACAGTGGCCGCCAGGGTATCTTCGGGCATTCGATGGGCGGCCATGGTGCGCTGACAGTGGCGTTGCGCAATCCAGATGATTTTCGCTCGCTATCAGCGTTCGCGCCGATCTGTGCACCCAGTCGCTGTCCCTGGGGCGAGAAGGCTTTTCTCGGCTATCTCGGCGAGGATCGCGAAGCCTGGCTCGAACACGATGCGACCGAAATCATCGGGCGAGAGCCGTTTGATGGACCGATCCTCATTGATCAGGGCCTGGCCGATCCGTTCCACGACAAACAATTGCATCCGGATGCTTTCGAGGCGGCCAGCAAAAAGGTGAGACAAACGCTGACTCTGAGACGCCACGAAGGATATGACCATGGCTACTTTTTTATATCAACCTTCATGGAAGATCATCTGCGCCATCACGCGACGCAGTTGAGCGCCTAGACGCGGATGCAGAAGCTGCTTGTTTACCAGTCTTTATGGGCGATGGAACGCAGGCGTCCGGATGGGCTGGAATGGACGTTGCCGGAAAAGCTTGAAATGATCCGCGATGCCGGCTTCGACGGTTGCGGTGTGCGGTTTTTCGACTTCGAGTATGCGCAAACCGTCACCGATTTCCTGCGCCGCAATGGCATGACGTGGCAGGCGCAGTGTTATCCGCAAACGGTTGATGACCTCAAACCGGTTCTGCAGCACGTCGAGCAGCTTGGCGCGGATCATATCAATTTGCAACCGGACGTGAAGCCCTATCGTCTTGAGGACTGCGTGCCATACATCGAAGGGTGGCTCGCGCTGGCAGAGCGAGCCGGGCTCGAGCTGCACATCGAAACACACCGCGACAGGATGACCACCGATTTGTTTTTCACCCTGCATTTGCTCGATCGATTTCCCGAACTGCGCCTGACGGGTGACCTGTCGCACTACGTTGTAGGGCGTGAGTTCGCATGGCCGATCAGCGAGGAGAATCACGCTTACATGCATCGCATTATCGACAACTGCTGGGGCTTTCACGGCCGCGTCGCGAGCCGCGAGCAGGTGCAGGTGCAGATCAGCTTTGCTCACCAGAAAGATTGGCTCGACCTGTTCATGGGTTGGTGGGATTACGGTTTTCGTTCCTGGCGCAAGCGCGCGCCAGCTGACGCAACACTAACCTTTCTGTGCGAGCTTGGCCCGAAAGAATACGCAATGACCGGCGCGGACGGTTACGAACTGTCGGATCGCTGGCAAGAAGCGCTGATGTTGAAAGATATGATTCGCGAACTGTGGAACCGTATCGAAGCCGAGGACGCCTTGCAAGGCGGATCTGCCTAAGTGATGCGCGAAGCGTACAATCGTCAGGTCGGCCATGCGGCGCAACCGGTTATTGGTTGTTGCAGCGGCCGCGCCTGAAAATCCGTAAAAATAAGGAACTGGAGGAGAGCATGGAAGCGTTACGTTTTGCCAAACGGGTTGTTTGCTTACTCGGCACTTTTGCCGCCATGTCAACGGTGGTTTATGCCGCTGATCCCGGATTTCCCGCACCAACTGGCGACCGCAGCCTGGTCCCATCGGGCGCAAGGCTCGATCGTGTTTTCGACGGCGGCTGTATGCTGACCGAAGGCGTTGCCGCAGGTCACGATGGCATGATGTACTTCAGCGACATCACGTTTACCAAGTTCTGCCGCGACCCGAGCGGCAAGTACGCGCAGGCCGGCAACATCTGGAAGTTCAATCCGCGAAACGGCGCGACAACGATCTTCCGTAGTCCGTCCGGCATGTCAAACGGCATTAAATTCGATCGCGACGGCAACATGATCGCCGCACTCGGCGCTGACTTTGGCGGACGTATGCTGGTCAAGACCGACATGAGTACCGGCAAGACTTATATTCTAACGGGCCTCTACAATGGCGAGCCGTACAATGCCTTGAATGACATTACCATTGACGAGAAAGGCCGGATCTACTTCACCGATCCACGCTACCTCGGCCACGAACCGGTTTTTCAGGATGGTTTTGCCGCTTACCGGCTCGATCCGGACGGCAGCGTCGACCGTGTCGCGACCAACTGCGGTAAATGCAACGGTATTCTGATCTCTCCGGATCAGAAAACGATGTATATCGTCAGCAACGACAATGGCTGGCTGGATTTTCAGAATTTGCGCGAGGGTGAAACAACCGTGCAGGCCGGTCATCTGTTGCAAGCATATGATGTCGATGCTAATGGCAACTTGAGTAACCGGCGGGTTCTGATCGATTATTCGAAGCTCGCCAAGCCGTGCAGTGGACCCGACGGCATGGTTGCAGACGTGCGCGGCAATTTGTGGATCGCGTCGCGTTGTGAACACCGGCCGGGTATCCAGGTCCTGGATCCTCGTGGCCGGGAGTTGGCCTATATTTCTACCGGCACCGAACTGCCGACCAATGTCGGCTTCGGTCGTGGCGCTGACTCGAACCTGTTATACGTGACTTCAGGCAAAAGCCTGTATCGCATCCGGGTCGGTGTCAAAGGCTATCAATTGCCATAAAATAACAGGTTGGTTCGCGTTGTGAGCTGCCGTTCGGCGGCTCACGACGAACATCGCCCCAAGGAGTTGTTCATGCAAACTGCGCAGGCAAAAAGTCCTACCCGGACTCTGAAGCGTCTCACTGAAGAGCAGATCGAGAAATTCAATCGTGACGGCTGCTTGTTTCCGCTGCGCGCCCTACCCGAGGCTGAAGCGCACGGGTACCGAAAAAAACTCGAAGACTACGAGGCGGCGCACCAGCCGATTATGAAAACGGCATTGCGCAACAAACCGCACCTGGTCTTTACCTGGATCAATGAGCTGATTCGCGATCCGAGAATCCTCGATGCGGTTGAAGACGTCCTCGGACCGAATATTCTTGCCTGGGGCACCAACTTCTTTATCAAGGAGCCGCACGACGATGCCTTTATTTCGTGGCATCAGGACTCGACGTACTGGGGTTTGTCGCATCCGGACGTTGTGACGGCCTGGATCGCATTGTCTGAGGTGACATCGGAGAATGGTGCCATGCGCATGTTCCGGGGCAGTCACCTGCTGGATCAATTGCCGCACGTTGACACCTTTGCCGAGCACAATCTGCTGACGCGCGGCCAGGAGGTGCAGATCGACGTTGACGAGAGCAAAACCGTCGATTTGCCGCTCAAGCCCGGCGAGATGTCGCTGCATCACGTGCGTATCGTTCACGGTTCCAACCCGAACCCGACAGACACTCGCCGTATTGGTCTGGCAATCCGTTATGTGCCGACCTACGTAAGCCAGACTTCCGGCGCCCGAGATTACGCGACGCTGGTTCGCGGCGAAGATAACCACCACAACTTTGTCCTGGAGCCGGCGCCCAAAGTGGATTTCGGCCCCGACGAAATGGCGTTGCATGCAAAAATCGCCGAAGAATCATTTCAGATTCTGTACCGGGGCACCGATCGTACCTATCCGCGCTAGCATGCCGCCAGATTTTCTGAGCCTTGCTTGTCAGGGTAGACAGATTTCTGTTGCCGGCGAGTAGGCGGCACAGAACAAGCGACGGAACAACGAGCCGCGCGCCCGGCACGAGGTAGCGTGGCAACAACAGGGGGAGCGAGAATGAGAATCACGTGGGTTGCGCTACTCGCGGCGGCGACGCTGGTGCTGGCCGGATGCGGTCAGGACGACGTGCAAGATGCAAACGCCGACATTGTCTGGAAGGCTCAATCCTTGTGGCAAGCTGGAACCCTGCCGCACCAGATTTTCGAGGAGTTTGCGCAGCGCGTCAGCGAGCGCTCCAATGGAAAACTGACGATCGAGCCGTTGGCGGTGGGCGCGGTGGTATCTTCCACCGAGAGCCTTGACGCGGTCAGTGCCGGTATTCTGCAGGCACACCACAGTGGACCTGCCTATTTCACCGGCAAGGATGCGGCGTTCGCGCTGCTAAGCGATCCGCAGGGCGGATTCGAGACACCCGAACAAATGCGCCAGTGGATGGAAAACGGTGGCGGTCTGGACTTGGCGCGTGAGTTATATGCCGGTTACAACGTGTTTTTCGTGGGCGGCGTGTGGTACGGCGCGGAAAGCCTGGTTTCCAAAAAACCGATCCGCAAGCTCGCCGATTTCAAGGGCGTGAAGCTCCGTGCGCCACAGGGCATTGGCCAGGACATTTTTCAGATTCTGGGCGCAGCCCCGGTCAATCTTCCTGGCAGTGAAGTCTATACGGCGCTCGAGCGCGGTGTCGTCGATGCCAGTGACTGGGGCACGTTGTCGATGAACCAGGATCTCGGTTATCACAAACTGGCACCTTACCCGATTTACCCGGGTTATCACTCGATGCCGATGGCCGATTTCGCCGTCAATATCAATGTCTGGAATGCGCTCCCCGATGACCTGAAAGCACTGGTCGAGGAGGAAGTCGGAATCTTTGCGACCGAGATGATCAAGCGTAACCGCGCCGCCGACGAAGCGATTGTGGCGAAGGCTGACGAACTCGGCTTCGAGGTGGTTGATCTGCCCGCAGCGGAGCGGCGCAAGTTCCGTGAAATTGCGCAGGGTGTGTGGCAAGAGTACGCGGCGCGCAGCCCGATGGCGCAACGCATCTACGAGTCGCAGGTCGCTTATCTGAAACAACTCGGTTTGCTCGACTGACTGCAGGCGCTCATCAGGAATCCGGGTGACTGATGTCGGAGCGTAATCCAGTCACGCGTTTCGTTCATGCCAGCGGCAATGCCGCGAGTTACCTGTTTCTGCTGATTGTCGCGATCAGCGCATTCGAAGTACTGATGCGTTACGCCGTCGGCCTGCCCACCATATGGGCGCACGAGTTATCAATTGCGTTTGCCGCGACCTGTTTTGTCATCGGCGGGCCCTACGTGCACGCGTCGCGGCGCCATATCACTATCAGCTATGCCTTCGAAAAAATGCCGCCCGCGATGCAGGCCTGGGCGCGACTGCTGGGCTCGTTGCTGACGTTCGCTTTCTTGTTGTTCCTGACCTATGCGGCAACTGTGCAGGGCTGGCAGGCAATACAGCACGGTGAAACCACCGGCACTGCGCTGAACTGGCCGCTACCCGCATATCTCAAATCCTTGTTCGCCGTGTGCGCGGCGATCATGAGCCTGCAAACGGTGATACATGTCATCGAGGACGTCCGGCGCATTGGCAGGCGCAGTCACCCGGGATCGAAACATTGAGCATTGAGTGGATCACCGTGCTGATGTTCGGCGGAATGATCCTGCTGTTGCTGCTCGGCTTGCCGCTGGCATTCGTCACCGGCCTGATCGGGGTGACGTTCACCCTTTTACTGTTCGGCACCGATGGCCTGACCCTCATTGCTAGTCGCATCTACACCTTCATGAACGAGTACGCCCTGGTGGCGGTGCCAATGTTCATTCTGATGGCATCGATCATGGAGCGCTCCGGCGTGGCCAAGGACCTGTTCAGTGCCATGCGGGTGTGGGCTGGCGGGCTACCCGGCGGACTTGCTATTCAGACCATGATTGTGGCGACCATCATGGGCGCCATGACCGGCATCATTGGCGGCGAGATTGTATTGCTCGGACTGATCGCTTTACCGCAGATGCTGCGGCTCGGCTACGACAAGAAGCTGGCGATCGGTACCATTTGCGCCGGCGGATCATTGGGCACGATGATTCCACCCTCTATTGTGCTGATCATTTACGGTCTCACTGTCAACGTGTCTATTGGCGATTTGTTCATCGCCAACATCGTGCCGGCTCTGATGCTGTCCACTGTCTACATGGCCTATATTTTCGTGCGCTGCCAGGTAAACCCCAGGCTCGGTCCGGTCGCGCCGGCCGAGGAGCGCAACGTTACTGCACTCGCCAAACTGGCGTTGCTTAAAGGCCTCGCCTTACCGATGCTGGTGATCTCCGCGGTGTTGGGGACGATTTATTTCGGAATTGCTTCGGTGACTGAAGCAGCGGCAATGGGCGTGGTCGGTACCTTGATTGCCGCCCTGGTTCGACGCGAACTAAACTGGCCGATTATGCGTGATTCGATCCGCCAGACGATGCAGACCTGCGGCATGCTCCTGTGGCTGTCGTTTGGCGCCACGGCAATGATCGGCGTCTATAACCTTGCCGGCGGGCCTGGCTTTATTCGCGAACTGTTCGCCGGTCTCGATCTCCCGGCGCTCGGGATCATTTTTCTGATGATGGCGATTCTGTTTGCGCTTGGCTGCATCATGGACTGGATCGGAATTTGTCTGCTCACCATGCCGATCTTTGTGCCGATTGTGCGTGAACTTGGTTACGATCCGGTGTGGTTTGGTGTGCTGTTTTGTCTCAACATGCAACTGTCGTATCTAACGCCTCCGTTTGGTCCGGCGGCGTTTTACTTGAAAGGCGTCGCACCGCCGGAAGTCTCACTGGGCGATATTTTCACGGCGATGTGGCCGTTTCTAATTCTACAAGCATGTGTACTAGCGACGGTGGTGTTTGTTCCGGAAATCGCACTGTGGTTGCCAAGGTACGGTGGTTGAGAAAAGCATGCGCGTGCTCTGCAAGGCAAGCGGTTGGTGAGTCGGCGTGACGATTAGAGTTCTCTGCGAATAAGCACAGATGCGATTCAGAGCCGCTGTCTTGAATGAGGCTGGTGCACGCCTCGAGATCGAAGAACTGGAATTGCGACCACTGCAAGCTGGTGATGTGCTGGTACGTATTCATGCCAGCGGCTTGTGCCACACTGATCTGGAGGTCATACAGGGTTCGCTTGCCTACCCGATGCCAATTGTTCTCGGCCACGAAGGCGCCGGTGTGGTGGAAGAAGTTGGCCCGGGTGTGACGCA
>JBFKXV010000131.1:0-6905 GCA_041637935.1 Burkholderiales bacterium
CCGAGGCCCCAGGCGCCGAGCGTCGGTGATTCCCAGTCGTCTTCAACGAAACGTATGTCGTGCTGCTTGGGGTCGATGCCGATGGCGATCAGCGAACCGAGGTACAGATCCAGAATGTCGGCCGGAGACGGCTTGAGCACGACCTGGAACTGGTAATAGTGCTGCAGGCGATTCGGATTTTCACCATAGCGCCCGTCCTTCGGCCGGCGCGACGGCTGCACATAGGCGGCGTTCCACGGTTCGGGGCCAATCGCGCGCAGGAAGGTTGCGGTGTGAAAGGTGCCGGCACCGACTTCCATGTCATAGGGCTGCTGGATGGCACAGCCTCATTCGCCCCAGTACTGCTGCAGCGCGAGAATGATGTTCTGAAACGATGGCATGCGAAAAGCGTATGAAAAATCAGGGCTTGCGGGAAGCCCTGAATTCTACCGGGTTTCGCAGCATGCAAGCGTGCAAGTATCGGGAGCACCGCCTGGAGAGCTGGCGGTGCGGTTGTGTCAGCTTTTACGGCCGCTTCTGCGCCGCTTTCAGCGTGGCGATCTCGCCTTCGAGTGTGTCGATCTGCATTTGCAGTGAGCGGATCAGGCTGTTGACGCGACTTACATCGAAATAGGTCACGTTTTCAACCGGAGCATCAAACGTGTTGCCATAGCCAAGCCATGAGGAATCGTAGATGCGCACGTTCTTGAAGCCCAGCTCCTGCAGGATCACCGCGGACTCCGCGGCGCGCCCGCCGCTCTGACAATAAACGATGGTCTCCCTGTCCTTGTCGAGCTGCGCGTACATTGCCTCCAACTCTTCGCGCGGCTTCAGATTCATGCCGTCCTTGTTATCGACTTGCTTGCGCGCCAGCTTGCCTGGCGTATCGGGATCGACCCAGTTTGCCTGGTAGGGAACATTGACCGCGCCAGGGATGTGCCCGCCGCGCAACGCCCGTATATCCTCTCCCGAGAACTCCTTTACGGTTCGCGCGTCGACGATCTGCACCGAGGGGTCACTCAGTTTCCGAATCACCTCGCGGGTGGTAGCCAACTGGCTCGCATCGGGCCTTGCCTCAAATGTCGTGGCCGGCAGCTTCACCGGATTCGTTTCGACTGCTTTGCCCGCCGCTTTCCAGTCGTCGATCCCGCCGTGGTACACGGTGACATCGCCGGCACCGAGATAACGCAGCGTGATATAGCCAAAATATGCAGCGGGATTGGCTTTACTGCCATAGACAACGATCTCACGCGAGTCGCTTATACCCGCTTGTCCCAGCATGCGCGCGATCTGGTCGATCGGAATGTAGTCCTGGGTACGGCTGTCGCGTAAAACGGTGGTGGCGCTGCCGATGTTAACGGCGCCCGGAATGTGTCCGCGCAGGTAGTCTTTCTCTCCGCGCACGTCCCAAACCAGTGCAGCGCCGTCGGTAATCGCCTCCTCGACAAACGCGGTATCGACAATGATGCGCTGTTCGGCTCCTGCGACGGGGCTCAAAACAATGGCTGCTATCGTCAGCGCGGCTGCAGCGCCGACGCGTGCCAGCGGCAAATTTCCAATCATGACTTACTCCTCTGATCTTGCTTGCTATAGCTTTGGCTTGGATCGCGATCGTTTCCGTCGGAAACATGGCCCGTTACCCAGACAACGTTGCAAACGAATAGTCCGCCCGGCCTGGTCCCGGCGCTTTGATTCATGTCAGCTTTAGTGGCCGGAATGAGTTGCGGCAGCAGCCGCACGATGATGGATGCGGTTCGGCGATGTCGCCGCCGAATCGTCAGGGGGTTGGCGCTTCTTTTTCTCTCAATACCACGACCGGGGTTGCGATCATCACCAGGGCAATGACCAGAAACGCGTAGTTGCCCCAGCGCGAGTAGGGCGTTGCACCGGTATAGCCCCAGACCTCGGCATCGATTGAGGTGGTTTCGAATTCGGGTGCCATGGCCTGCACTCGTCCGCGGTGGTCGATGACCGCTGTTACTCCGGTGTTGGTCGCACGCAGCATAGCGCGGCTGGTCTCCAGCGAGCGCATCTGGGAAATCTGCAAATGCTGGCGCGAAGCAAGTGATCGCCCCCACCACGCATCGTTGGTGAAGTTGGCGAGGATGGTTGCCTCGGGAATCTGCCTGATAATCTCCTCGCCGAACACATCCTCGTAACAAATGTTGACCGCGATTCGCTGCCCGGCGGCGGCAATCGGACGCTGCTCGACGCTTCCACGCGAGAAATCAGACATCGGTATGTCGACCAGCTCCATGAACCAGCCAAACGCCCAACGCATCGGGAAGTAGTCGCCGAACGGCACCAGATGCACTTTTCGATAGGTTTGTGACGGCGACGTGCCGAGGCTGATCACGCTGTTGTAGTACTCACCGGTGCCGGCATATTCGGGGATGCCGGTGAGGATGTCACCGTCAAGACTGCGTGCATGTTCGCCAAGCGCATCGAGATAACCGGGCGGTACGTTGACGTCGAACATTGGAATTGCCGTTTCGGGCAGCAGTATGAGTTCGCTGTCTGCCGAACGGCTGAGTTCGAGATAGGTGATCAAGGTGTTACGCGCGTGGTCGGGGCTCCATTTCAATTCCTGCGGAATGTTGCCTTGTACCAGTGTCACCGAAACTGGCTGCTCGCCATGCGGTCGCGTCCACTCAATACTGCCCAGGCCGAAGCCACACAGAGCGATTGCAAAAGCCAGCAGGCCGGGAAAGCGGCTCGCCTGCAGCCATTCTTTGAGTACCGGTTTATTAAGCGCCAGTTTATTGTGCACCGGTTTATTGAGAACCGGTTTATTGAGAATCGGTGTCGACGGCTGGCTGACATCAATGCTTATGGTCTCGTGGTGCTTGCCGAGCACTCGCAGAGTGATCAGTGCCAGACAGGCGGCGGTCAGCGCCGTCACCAGCGACACACCGTAGACACCGAGCAGTGCGCTGTATCCGGCCAGCGGGCTCGCCGGTGCCTGTGAATAACCCAGTGCGAGCCAGGGAAAGCCGGTGAACAACCAGCCGCGAGCCCAGTCTGACAATGCCAGCAGTGCCGGAAACGCTAATAGCAGCTTCAGGTCGGCGCGCACCGGTAAGCGGTGAAAGATCGCCCCGGCCACAGCCGGGCAGACGGCATAAATGGCATTGAAAATGAGTGTTGACAGTGCGGCCAACAGCATCGGCATGCCGCCGTAGTCGTGAAGGCTGACATAGACCCAGCTTGCACCGGTGACCAGCAATCCCAGTCCATAAGCAAAACCGATAGCGGCAGCCTGGCGCGTCGATGCAGCGCGCAGCAATACAATCGCGAACGCCGCGACCGTAATGATCGGCAGGAAATAAAGGTAAAGAGGTGCAAAGCCGGGAACGGTTGCCGCCCCCAGCATGAAGGCGGTGAGGATTAATTTAACCGCCACCGTCCTCGCTTTCGCCTTCGACTCGTTCGATCAGCAGCGAGTGCAGGCGCCGGCTGTCGGCGCGCAGGATTTCGACTTCCAAATCACCGATTGTGAACTTTTCACCGCGCTTGGGCAGCTTGCCAACGTGCGCCAGTACCAGGCCGCCAATGGTGTCGAAATCATCATCGGAGAAGTCGGTGCCGAATGTCGCGTTGAAATCGTCGATTTCGGTGATTGCCTTGACTCGAAAACGGCCATGCCGGTCGCGCACGATGTTTGCCTCGGTCTCGTCGAAATCGTACTCGTCTTCGATGTCGCCGACGATTTGCTCGAGCACGTCTTCAATGGTGACCAGTCCGGCAACACCACCATATTCGTCGACGACGATGGCAATGTGATTGCGATTGCTTCGAAAGTCTTTGAGCAGGACGTTTAGCCGCTTCGACTCCGGGATGAATACTGCCGGGCGCAGTGTGTCACGCAGGTCAAATTCTTCGGGATTCTGGTAGTAGTGCAGCAGATCCTTCGCCAGCAGGATGCCGATGACATCATCCTTCGACTCGCCGGTGACCGGAAAGCGGGAATGGGCGGTTTCAATGGCCGTCTCGATGATCTTTTCCATCGGGTCCTCAACATTGACCATGTCGGCCTGCGCGCGCGGCACCATGATGTCGCGCGCCTGGAGCTCGGAAACCTGCAGGACGCCCTCGATCATCGCGAGTGCGTCACCGTCCATGAGATTGCGTTCGAAAGAACTGTGCAGAAGCGCGATCAACTGCTCGCGGTCTTCGGGCTCGCGCATGATCAGCGCGCCAAGCCGCTCCAACAAGGAGGGTTTACTCTGAGGGTCGTCCATTAATGTAATTGAATAGGGGATACATCTGAATGACGCAAGGGTCTAGGTCACGCAAGGGTCTGGATGACACAAGGGTCGAGATGAAACAAGCGCCGGGTCATTTCATACTGATGTTTCCGCGTAGGGGTCAGCATACCCCAGCTTGGAAATGATTTCTGACTCCAGGCCCTCCATCAGCTCCGCGTCTTGACTGGTGTCATGATCAAGCCCCTGAACGTGCAGCATGCCGTGCACTGTCAGGTGCGCCAGGTGCGCTTCCAGGGTCTTGTTTTGCGCTCGTGCCTCTTCCTTTACCACCGGTATGCACAGCACGATATCACCCGACAACGGCCGCGTCTCGGAATAAACGAAGGTCAGCACATTGGTCGGATTGTCCCGGCTGCGATATGTGGCGTTCAACGCCCGGCCCTCGGCCCGGCCCACCAGCCGCACAGTCACATCGACATTTTCGATCAGTGCGGCCTGCGCCCAGTGGCGAAAACGCTGCACACCCGGAAGACCTCGTCGCGATACGGCAAGCTGCATATTCAGCGTCAACCTCGGCCAACTATTCCGGCGCCTGCTACTCGTCCTGCTGACGGTGGTGGGACTCGTAGGCATTGACGATGCTCTGAACCAGTGGATGACGCACCACGTCCTCCGACATGAATTGCGTGAAAGCAATTCCGCGCACATCGGCGAGAATCTTCGATGCGTCGATCAGTCCACTCTTTTGGCCTTTCGCAAGATCGATCTGGGTAACGTCCCCGGTGACCACAGCGCGGCTGCCAAATCCCATGCGCGTCAAAAACATTTTCATCTGTTCGGGTGTGGTGTTCTGCGCTTCATCGAGAATGATGAATGAATGGTTTAGTGTTCGTCCGCGCATATAGGCCAGCGGAGCGATTTCTATGGTGCCGCGCTCGAACAGCTTGCCAACTTTCTCAAAACCCATCAGGTCGTATAGCGCGTCGTACAGCGGTCGCAGGTAGGGGTCGACTTTCTGTGCCAGATCTCCCGGCAGGAAACCAAGACGTTCACCTGCTTCGACTGCCGGCCGGACCAGCACAATGCGCTTGACCGCGTCGCGCTCGTAGGCATCGACGGCACAGGCGACTGCGAGATAGGTCTTGCCAGTGCCAGCCGGACCGATTCCGAAAGTAATGTCGTATTCCTGAATCTGCTGAATGTACTGGACCTGACGTGGTGTCCTGCCGTGCAGATCGCGTCGCCGCGTGTGCAGTATGGGTGCTTCGGGCGTCGGCACAGCGATATTGCTGCCGCGAACGACTTCGATCAAGCCGAGCTGAATGTCCTCAACGCTCAGATGCTGGCCAGCCTGTTCATAGAATTGTTGTAGTGCTTTGGCAGCACAGCGGCTCTGGTCCGGACTTCCATTGACGCTGAAATTTTCGCCGCGCCGCACGATTGACACTTCAAGTGCAGTCTCGATTTGCTTGATATTTTCGTCGAGCGCGCCGCACAGATTGGCGAGGCGCTCGTTATCCACGGGAGAGAATGACAGTTCGACGGGTTTCAATTCGCTCCTTCTTGAATTCAGGCCTCAATGACAACTTCGCCGCGCAGCGAATGTGGCAGCGCCTGCGTAATATTGACATCGACCAATTGTCCAACCAGGCGTTCGGGCGCGCGAAAGTTCACCACGCGGTTATTGCTGGTACGGCCCGCGAGTTCGGATGCGTTTTTCTTTGAAGTGCCTTCCACCAGGACCGTCTGCACACTGCCAACCATGCTCTGACTGACCGTGTTGCCGAGTTCGTTGAGCCGTGCCTGCAAACGTGCCAGGCGCTGTTGTTTGATTTTCAGTGGCACCTGGTCCGGCAGGGTCGCAGCCGGTGTGCCCGGCCGTGGGCTGTACATGAAGCTGAAACTGGCGTCAAAACTGACGTCCTCAACCAGTTTCATGGTGTCCTCGAAATCAGCGTTGGTCTCTCCGGGAAAGCCGACAATGAAATCAGAAGCAATGCAAATGCCTGGACGCGCTGCCCGCAGCCGGCGAATGATGGATTTGTACTCGACGGTATTGTAGCCGCGCTTCATCGCTGACAGCACACGGTCGGATCCGGACTGCACCGGCAGGTGTACATGGTCGACCAGCTTGGGCAACTGTTGGTAAGCGTCGATCAGCCGCTGCGAAAACTCGCGCGGATGCGAGGTCGTGTAGCGAATCCGCTCGATGCCGGGAATCTCGGCTACATACTCGAGCAGTAGTGCGAAATCGGCCGCTTCGCCGTCGTCCATGACACCGCGGTAGGCGTTCACGTTCTGCCCCAGCAAGGTTATTTCCCTCACGCCCTGAAGAGCCAGCTCCGCGACCTCGGTCAGGATGTCATCGAACGGGCGCGAGACTTCCTCGCCACGGGTGTAGGGCACGACGCAAAAACTGCAGTATTTACTGCAGCCCTCCATAACCGAAACAAACGCTGTAGAGCCTTCGACGCGTGCCGGCGGCAAGGCATCAAATTTCTCGACCTCGGGGAACGAAATGTCAATTTGTGCCTGGCCGGCTTTGCGCCGCGCCGCAATCAGATCTGGCAAGCGGTGCAGTGTCTGCGGGCCGAATACGACGTCGACAAACGGCGCACGGGAAACGATTGCGGAACCTTCCTGACTGGCGACACATCCGCCGACGCCGATGATCAGGTCCGGCTTGTCCTGTTTCAGGTGGCGAACACGTCCCAGATC
>JBFKXV010000132.1:0-6898 GCA_041637935.1 Burkholderiales bacterium
GCCCCAGGTGCGGATCGATCCGCTCTCGCACGGCAGCTTTCTCGGCGGGCTCCTTGGTTTGCGACTGTCCGGTTTGCGACTGTCCGGTTTGCGTCGCTCCGGTTTGCGACTCGCCCAGCAGAGCATCGGCCTCGGGGCGGTTAAATCCCTGCTCGGCGCGCCTGCGAAACTGCTTCTCCTGGAACCAGTTGAAGGCAATCACACTGCCAATGACGAACAGTCCGAGAATCAGTAACCCGATCTGCAAGTCACTCATGAATTCTCCCCGATATTATTGGCATTGTTGATCTGGTCATGATGCGGGCCACACGCCTAGGCCGCCTCCTCGCGAAGTTTGATCGCTTCCTCGATATCAACTGAAACGACACGCGAAACACCCTGCTCTTGCATGGTCACGCCCACCAACTGCTCCGCAATCTCCATGGTGATCTTGTTGTGCGTAATGAACACGAATTGCGTCGATTCCGACATCTTCTTGACCAAATCACAATAACGCGTCGTATTGTTGTCGTCGAGTGGCGCGTCAACCTCGTCGAGCAGGCAAAACGGTGCCGGATTGAGCTGGAACATCGAAAACACCAGTGCCAGCGCGGTTAACGCCTTTTCCCCTCCGGACAGAAGATGGATCGACGAGTTACGTTTCCCCGGCGGCCGCGCAATTACCTGGACACCGGCATCGAGTATTTCTTCTCCGGTGAGTAGCAGTTGCGCCTCTCCGCCTCCAAACAAGGCAGGAAACATCTCGGAAAACTTGTTATTGACCTGATCGAAGGTGTCCTGCAACCGCTCGCGCGTCTCCCGGTCGATGCGTCTGATCGCGTTCTCCAGCGTCGTGACTGCCTCGGTCAGATCCTGCGCCTGGGCGTCGAGATACGACTTGCGTTGGCGAGCCGTTGAGAGTTCTTCCAGAGCCGCAAGATTGACCGCACCGATCGCTTCAATCGCCTGGCCCAGCCGCGTAATCTCGCTTTGCAGTTGACTGGCACGCACGCCTTTCTCGAGCTCGGCTTCGAGCGCTTGCTCGTCGGCGCCGGAATCCGCCAGCTGCTGCGACAGGTTTTCCTGCGCGATACGCGCCTCCTGCTCCTTGAGGCGCAGCTCATTGGTGCGGTCACGCAACGGCTGCAGGCTTTGTTCTATTTGCAGGCGCGTCTGTTCGCTTTCGCGCAACGACGTATCCGCCGCTTCCAGTGCATTGCGTTTGCTTGCCAGACTCTGCTCGCGCTTCGCCTTGCCGTCGAGTCGTTCCTGAAGCTGGCCCTGAAGCGCTTCCTCGTCAGCTTGCCCAATTTCCAGCTCCAACCGGGCAGCATCACCGTCAAGCCGCAGCCGATCCTTATGCAATTTCTGTATATCAGAAATTAAATCATTGATTTTATTGTATATTGTTCTTTCATTGAATACGCTTTCCTGGTGCGCTCGTGATGCCTGCTCGATCGCCTCACGGGCTTGCCTGAGCCGTGCTTCCGCATCTGACAGCAACTGCTTTGAATTACTCAGTGAGGCGCGCAGCTGCTCCATACGGCGCGATAACTCGTCCACGGTTTCGGCTGCCTGCCGCATCTGTATCGTTTCGCGCTCGACCTCCTGACCGATTTCTTCGAGCTCGTCGACGATCTGGGTACCGCGTGTGGTGATTCGATCAGCAAGCTGTGTCAGGCGCACGTGATCGACTCTGAGTTGGTGCTGCGCGTCCTGCAGTTCGGCAACTTCACTGCGAGACCGGCTAACCCGCTGCTTGACATCCTCCACGTCGGCCTCGACGGTGCTGGCCGCCTCGCGCGCCTCACGCAGCTGCTGATCGACGCCGCTGCGTTCTTCGAATAACGCTTCTATCTCACGCTGCCGCGACAAGATTCCATGAATCTCCGAGTCCGGCGCATACAGACTGGCACTGGTTGCCGTGTATATGTGACCCTGAGCGCTGACCAGGACTTCTCCCGCCTTGAGCTGGCGCGCCACCGCAACGCCTTGTGCCGGCTCTGTGATGACATAGACACCGGCAAGCCAGTTTGCCAGAACGCCGCTCAGCCGTTCGTCGCTGCAGGTGACGTAATCGACCAGGCGATCGAGTCCATACGGTTCGCCTGTACCGGCAATGTTCGGCGACGAAAGCTGATGGAAAGAGATCTTGGCAGGCGGCGCGTCGGCGAGCAGTGCCTGTATTGATAATAGATCCTCGACCGCGACACTATTGAGTCGCTCACGCAGAATTGATTCGAGCGCGTTCTCCCAGCCTTGCCTGATGCGTATGCCCTGCCACAGCCGGCTATTGCGCACCAGTCCGTTGCGCTCCAGCCACGGCTCCATCTCGCCGGCCCCTGCAACCTGCTCTTGTAGCTGCTGAAGGGCCGTGAGCCGCGCGTCGAGCCTGTTGAGACGCTGCTGAGCCGTTTCTGCAGCAGCTTCCGCTTCGCTCAACGTGCGCTCCAGCTCGGGCAGCTGGCTTTCATCTTCCGTAAGTGCTTTTCGCCGCGCCTCGAGCACCCTTCCGGCATCGGTCAACTCGCGATCGAGCCGCACCAGCTCCGCTGGCTCCGGCAGTTCCAATTTGTCGCGCTCTTCCTCAAGACGTGCATTGCGCGCGGTTAACTGTTCAAGGACGCGATCGGTATGGGCGCGTCGGGTTCGTTCGACCTCCAGCTCTTGTTCGGCCTGGGCGAGCTGTCTCTGCGCCTCGTCGGCACGTTCTCGAGCACGCTCGTAGTCGCTTTCGGCCGCTGGCAACCCCTGTTGCGCGATTGCTGATTCGGCTGCCGACTGGTTTACGGCGACGCGCGCTGTCTCGAAGTCATAGCGGCTCTGCGCCAACGCCGATTCGGCGCGCTCCAGATTTTCCCGCAGTTCGTTTTGCTGCGCGCGAGCGGCCGCGAGCTGCTGCTCGGCGCGGCGCCGGGTGTCGCGCTGATGCTGGATCTGCTGTTCAAGCCGGGCAACTTCGGAGTTCGACTCATACAGCTCGCCTTGCGCTTGATGGACCTCGTCAGACGCCGCATAGTGGGCAGCGCGCAAAGTCTCGGCCTGCGACTCCACCGCCCGCATCTGGGCGTTACGCGCTTCCAGTTCGACGACGTTGGTGTCGATTTCGCGCTGAATCTTTTCACGCTGGCGCGCCGCGTCGCGCTTTCGCGTGAGCCATAACGTTTGTTGAGTGGTCTTCAGTTGCTTGTCAAGTTCACGATAATGCGCCGCCTGCTCGGCCTGCGTTTCGAGATGGCTGAGCTGCTTGTCCAACTCCTGCCGGATATCGTCCACCCGCAACAGGTTCTCGCGCGTGTCCTCCAGCCTCAGCTCGGTCTCACGGCGGCGCTCGCGATATTTGGAAACTCCGGCTGCTTCTTCGAGAAAGTTGCGCAAATCCTCCGGTCGCGCCTCGATGATCCGCGAGATCATCCCCTGTTCGATAATGGCGTAACCGCGTCCACCAAGCCCGGTGCCGAGAAAGATATCCGCCACATCGCGTTTGCGCACATGCTGATTGTTAAGGTAGTAGGAGGAAACATCATTTCGCTCCAGCACGCGCTTGACCGAAATTTCTGAATACTGCGACCAGGGGCCAGTCGCCTTCCCCATGCTGTTGTCGAAAATCAACTCAACGCTGGCACGCGACACTGGCTTGCGCTCGATTGAGCCGTTGAATATGACGTCCTGCATATTCTCGCCACGCAGCTGCTTGGCCGACGACTCGCCAAGTACCCATCGCACAGCATCTATGACATTGGACTTGCCGCAGCCATTCGGCCCGACGACACCGACCAGTTGACCGGCGACCGGGACATGTACAGGATCAACAAAGGATTTGAAGCCGGCAAGCTTGATGTGAGTGAGTCGCAATGGGGGATCCGCGTTAAGTGCTTATAATGGCGCGCTTATCAGGACAACGAACGTCAGTCGCCCGGGTTCATACCTTTGGAACGAGCGATATTCTAGCTGAACGATGACTCTCAATTAAATGCCACGCAAAGCCGACACCGTTCTGGAAACATTTCCGAATCCCAATCCGGCACGGGACTTTTTGATTCGCATGCAGATTCCGGAATTCACCTGCCTGTGTCCAAAAACCGGTCAGCCGGATTTCGCGACCCTTTATCTGGACTATATTGCCGAGCGCAAGTGCGTCGAACTGAAAAGCCTGAAGTTGTATATCTGGTCCTATCGTGACAAAGGCGCCTTTCATGAAGCGGTGACCAACCAGATCCTCGATGACCTGGTTGCCGCGACACAACCACGCTTCATGCGGCTCACAGCCAGGTTCAATGTCCGTGGCGGCATTTTCACCACGGTCATTGCCGAACATCGCAAAAAATCGTGGAAACCTCAGCCTCCAATTGAACTGCCGCTGCTCGCGTCGCAGTCATCGCATGGCGTCGACTAGCAGTTTGTTGAAAAAGCCACTGCGCGGTCCGATTACGGCGTCGCGTGCTCGCTTACTCCTCGCCTATCTACTTGATATGTCTCGTCGTGCGCAGGGTTCGATCAATACAGGCGGCTCCTTGCACTCGAACCGCTCGCTACGCTTTTTTCAACAAACTGCTGGAGTCTAGATCGTTCCCCCTCCGCTGACTTCAATCACCGCGCCATTGATAAAACTCGCCTCGTCCGAGGCCAGGAAGGCGTAGGTATTGGCGATCTCCTCGGGCTTGCCGAGGCGGCCCATCGATACCCGATCGACGATGCTCTTCATGGCTTTCTCCGGAATACCCTTGATGATCTCGGTTTCCACAAAGCCCGGACACACGGCATTGGAGCGAATGCCTTTGCGCCCGAATTCTCGCGCCCACGTCTTGGCCATGCCAATCACGCCAAACTTGCTCGCAGCATAGTTGGTCTGCCCAAAGTTGCCGTAGATACCAACGATCGACGAGGCGTTGAGTATGACCCCCGATTGCTGCATGAGCATGGTATCGATGACGGACTTGGCACAGTTGTAAGTTCCCTTGAGGTTGACCTCGATCACCTTGTCAAACTGGTCGTCAGTCATTTTGACGGTACGGGCATCCAGCACGACGCCGGCATTGTTGACCAGTGTGTCGATCCGCCCGTAGGTGTCCTTCACCGAAGCGACCATGGCCTCAATGCTGGAGCGGTCGGTGACGTCCACTACGTAGCCACTGGCCTCTCCTCCGCGCTCCCTGATTTCGGCTACGACGGCATCCACCGACGCTTCATCGAGATCGCAGACCACGGTCTTCGCGCCCTCAGCCGCGAACTTCAGGGCAGTCGCGCGACCAATGCCACGCCCAGAGCCGGTGATGATAGAAACCTTGTCCTGCAACCTCATTGCCCATTTCTCCTTACTGTTGTCTTCATAACGGAATAAACCATTCTCATGCCGTGCGTTGCACCAAGGCTGCTGTGTTCGTCAGCTCTCAACGATTTCCACAGGTGTAGCTGCATCGACGAGATCGAAAAGCTCGACGATGTCGCTGTTTCGCATGCGGATGCAGCCAATTGAACCCGGCACACCCATCTCAACGCTATCCGGACTGCCATGGATGTAAATGTAGCGCCGCATAGTATCAACATCACCGAGCCGGTTGAATCCCGGCTCGCAGCCCGACAGCCACAAAATGCGCGTGAGCATCCAGTCTCGACCCGGATACCGCGCGCCGAGATCATCGGTATAGCGTTCGCCGGTCGGGCGCCGGCCGACAAATACCGTATTCACCGGAACTCCACTGCCGATTTTGGCCCGGACAATGTGACGCCCGCGGGGCGTGCAATAACTGCCGTTTCGCTCGCCGGCGCCGTTTTTCGCCGTTGATACCGAGTAGCTTCGAAGCGTAGTTCCGGCGCCGTCCATCAGTTCCAGGCTTTGTCTGGCGATATTGATGCGAATCGATTTCAACTCAGCGCCGCGCCTGAAAGAAACTTTGCAACACGCCGGCACACTCGTCAGCGAGAACGCCGCCGGTGATCTCGGCATGATGGTTCAACCGCTGTTCGGCGAACAGATCAACGACACTGCCACAGGCGCCAGTCTTCGGATCGGCTGAACCAAATACCACGCGCGATATGCGTGCGTGCATTATCGCGCCGGCACACATGACACAGGGTTCCAGGGTGACATAAATGGCCGCACCGGTGAGTCGATAGTTGCCAAGTCTTTCCGCCGCTGCGCGGATCGCCCGTATCTCGGCGTGCGCACTCGGATCATGCATTGAAATCGGACAATTGTAACCTTCCCCAACAACTTCGCCGTCGAGCACGACCAACGCCCCGACCGGCACCTCGCCAAGCGACCCGCCGATCTGTGCCAGCTCGAGCGCCCTGCGCATGTACTGCTCGCCCTCAGGGGCAGATGAATTCTTCCCGCCTGCATCCACGCTGATTGTCCAAAAAACCGCTAATACGGTGGCTGTTCGTCACTCGGACGCATTATATTGTCGAAGCTTACCTGCCTTGAAAAAGCGGTATTACCCATCGGTCTGTTGTATGCTGATCAGACATTGGTGAATGAACCAAGGCATGTCAGTTCCTTAGATCGATTCATTGCCATTTTTTTGCCGAGTCGCCACCTTGGGTTCTCAGTGCCCGCAGACTTCAGCCCAGCCTTGTTGGATCCGGATGTCGCTGCCTGCCTAGCCAAGGCTGAAAACGGTCCGTGACTAGATTTCCGCCAGGCGCCCTGGATTCTGAAATAGTCCCGATCTGCAACCATGGGCCACTAAACAACGATGCAAAATCAGCAACGAGAGTTGGGCTGCAGGGCGGGTGTTGCTGCCTGAAAGACCGGTTGCTGGTCGCTCCCTCCTATTCCTGCGCGCCTACAGGGTCTTTGCGCCGACACAAACGAGATTGGGTCGAAATTGGTCGTACAGCGGCTTTAACCTCGGGCCTTGGGAGACGAATCAAGCCAGGACCAGAATCGAGCGCGAATGAAATATAGTTCGCTTAC
>JBFKXV010000133.1:0-6882 GCA_041637935.1 Burkholderiales bacterium
GCGGTGTTCGTGAGCTGGGCATGGCGCACCGAATATCTCAGCTGAGCCCCTGTGACCACATCTGTAACAGCAAGACGCCGCTTGCTCCAATGCCGCAATCCCTAACGCCCCGATTTCAATTGCCCTGATTCCGATTGCCCCGGTACGGTGCGCTGCACGAAGATCGCGCATCATTCTGGTGCATTTAGACTGATAAAAAGCGCTGTTTAAGATTTAACTAATTGATTAAATGTAATATTTATTATTGGCACGCAAACTGCAGTTCGGTGTCGGCGCTGCAATAACGCATCACGCGCCCTGCAGACATTGCAGATCTGACAAGAGGGCGTTCGTAGTCAACCCGGCCAGAAGCCGGATCAAACATTCAAGCACGGAGACAACATGAAACTCGTGAGTGCAGTCATCAAGCCGTTCAAGCTTGACGAGGTACGCGAAGCACTGTCTGCCATTGGCGTGCAGGGCATTACCGTTACTGAAGTCAAGGGCTTCGGCCGGCAAAAAGGCCATACCGAGCTCTATCGCGGAGCAGAGTATGTCGTCGATTTCTTGCCAAAAGTGAAAATCGAAGCGGCTATCAAGGACGACGTTCTTGATCAGGCCATCGAGGCAATCGAAAAGTCCGCCAATACCGGAAAGATCGGCGACGGCAAGATTTTCGTTTTCGATCTGCAACAGGTCATCCGCATCCGCACCGGCGAGACCGGCGCCGACGCGCTGTAAGGGAGAACAATAATGCTTAGAAAGTTTCTTTCATTGTCGATGCTGGCGGGCATGCTCACCGCTGCGACGCCGGCTTTGGCACAGGACGCGCTGGATTCCGGCGACACAGCCTGGATGATCACCGCCACCGTACTGGTCATCATGATGACAATCCCCGGCCTCGCGCTGTTTTATGGCGGACTGGTTCGCGCCAAGAACATGCTGTCGGTACTGATGCAGGTATTCGCTGTCTTCGCCCTGATGTCGATCCTGTGGGCGCTGTTTGGTTACAGCCTGGCCTTCACCGAAGGCCCGTTCAACGCGATTTACGGCGGTTTCAGCAAGTCGTTCCTGTCCGGTATTACGCCCGACACGCTAAGCGGCACCATTCCCGAGTACGTATTCGTTACCTTCCAGCTCACCTTCGCCTGCATTACGCCGGCGCTCATCGTCGGTGCGTTTGCCGAGCGCATGAAGTTCTCTGCGGTGTTGTGGTTCATGGTGTTGTGGCTGTTCCTTTGCTACATCCCCATCGCCCACATGGTGTGGGGTGGCGGTTTCCTCGGCGGCATGGGTGCCATGGACTTCGCCGGCGGTACCGTGGTTCACATCAACGCGGGGATTGCAGCGCTGGTTGGCTGCATCGTCATTGGCAAGCGCATTGGCTACGGCAGGGAAGCGATGCCACCGCACAACCTGACTTTCACCATGGTTGGCGCTGCACTGCTGTGGGTGGGCTGGTACGGCTTCAACGTCGGCAGTGAGCTCGCCGCTGACGGCACCGCCGGCCTGGTACTGATCAACACGCAGCTTTGCACAGCAGCCGCGGTTCTCGGGTGGCTATTCATTGAATGGATTGCGCGTGGCAAACCGACCATGCTTGGTGCAGCCTCCGGCGCGGTTGCCGGTCTGGTGGCAATTACGCCAGCTTGTGCCTTCGTCGGTCCCATGGGGGCAATCGTCCTTGGCATTATCGCGGGTGTCGTGTGCTTCTGGGCAGTCACCGGATTGAAGTCGATGTTCGGCTACGACGATTCACTCGATGTGTTTGGCGTGCACGGTGTCGGCGGCATCATTGGCGCCATCGGCACCGGTTTCCTTGCGTCGACCTCTTTCGGTGGCGGTGGCTACGGCGACGGAGTCACCATGGGCGGCCAGGTCATGGTGCAGATCATCAGCGTGCTGGTCACCATTGTCTGGACAGGCATCATCAGCTTCATCCTGTTCAAGATCATCGACGCTGTAATCGGGCTCCGGGTACCAGAAGACGAGGAACGCGAAGGTCTCGACTCGACCCAGCACGGCGAAGCCGCCTATCACCTGTAATTCCTGCAATACCTCTCCTCCCCTTACGGGCGCCTCTCGGGGCGCCCGTTTTTTCGTCACACCGCCACCGAACGAAACGCACCATCGGTGGCAGCGTGAAGAGGGCTGCAATCGTTATGACCGCCGTTAGCCTGCCACGCGCGGCTCGAAACGCGGGCAAAGGCAAACTCGTGCCTGATAAAATGCGTGATCCGAGGCGACAGCGTGTGTCGCTGGTGCGAACAGACGCGTAACCCGATAACGCAACCCGTATTTGCGGCGCAACCGGGGGGGCTATGAATCAGAGGAACATGGTAGGGCTCACCGAATTACAGCGTGAGCAGTGGGCTGTGGACGGCTATCTTCATTTGCCAGGCGTGCTCAACCCGGATGAAGTCAGTTTCTTCAGCAACGAAATCGACCGCATTCGCAACTTACCGGGATACGAGCCGCTACACGGAAAACTGCCGCTTGGCCACTACGCCTGGGCCGAGCACGCTGACCCGGACCCAGAGGCGTTCATGGACCGGCGCGATCTGTTGCCATATCACCAGGCGTTCATCGATCTCATAGACCACCCAGGCATTTTCGACCTGGTGCTCGATGTCATGGGACCGTATATCCAGTTCTCGATGTCGCAGGCAATCGTGCGCGCCTCGGGAGACGGATTCCCGGGTTACACGCACACCGATGGCGGCCAGGCTCAACGACATATCCGAGTCACTGAAACGAGCTGGCCGCTGGCAGTCAAAGCGATGTACTTGCTGACCGACGTGACCGAAAAAGACAGCGGCAACTTCACGCTGTTTCCCGGCAGTCATATGCGCCCGTTTCCGGAAGGCAAAGAACGCGCGCCGAATCCACACGCGCCCGGCGCCATGCAACTAATGGGCAAGGCTGGCGACTGTTACCTGTTTTCGCACGCCCTGTGGCATGGCCCGGCCCCGAATAATTCAGGCTCCGCACGCAAGTCCTTACTGTACAACTATTGCCAGATGTTCGTGCGCTGGTACGACTTTCCGGCGCCACGCAAAGATGTCATGGACCGCTGCACACCACGGCAACGCCGGCTCCTCGGTGACCTCGGTTACGAGTTCCGGCCGGGTTCATACTTCTACGTTCCCGAGGACCAGGAAGCGGTCATGCGACAGGTCGCCGCCTAACGCAACCAATCTCGACGCAATTAATACTGGCGCAACCAATACTATTCGCTCTGAGCTGATCGCTTGCGACGGCCCGAAAGTCGCCTCTGCTACAATCCGCGCAGACCCAGACACGCACCCTCAAACCGACTTCCCTGTGCCTTTGTGTGGCGTTCATCGCCAGCAAACGGCAAGACACCAAGACCCGCATGAGAATCCTTTTCGTACTCGACCCGCTCGACAGCATCAAGACGTATAAGGACACGTCTTACGCGATGATGCGCGAAGCGGTCGAGCGCGGCCATCACCTTGCGGCAATGAGACAGGACGATCTGGTGTGGCAGAGCGGACAGGTGATCTGTTTTGCCCAGGATCTCGAACTAACCGGTGACGAGAAGGACTGGTACCGCGTTGGCGAGCGTCGCGCGCAATCACCGCTGGATTTCGATTGCATCATCATGCGCAAGGATCCGCCGTTCGACATGGAGTACGTCTACAGCACGTATTTGCTGGAATTGGCCGAGAAACTCGGAACGCCTGTCTTCAATCGGCCGGCAGCGATTCGTGATTTCAATGAGAAGCTGTCGATTGCCCGCTTCGCGCAGTTTACTGTTCCGACTCTGGTGACACGGCATGAATCGCTGATTCGTGATTTTGCCGATGAACATGCTGATGTCATTCTCAAACCGCTCGATGGCATGGGCGGCGCGTCGATTTTCCGGTCTGGCGCCGAGGACCCCAATCTGGGCGTCATCATCGAAACCTTGACGTTGATGGGACGCAGAACAATCATGGTGCAGCGCTATATCCCGCAAATCAGCGAAGGCGACAAGCGGGTGCTGGTGATCGATGGCGAACCCGTGCCGTACACGCTGGCACGCATCCCGAAACCGCGTGAGCACCGCGGCAACCTGGCGGCCGGAGGACGAGGCGTGGCGATGCCAATCACGCCGCGCGAAAGGGAGATCGCCGAGGCGGTCGGGCCCGAGCTCAAAGCACACGGGCTTCTGGTAGTCGGTCTGGATATGATCGGCGGCAATCTCACTGAGGTCAATGTCACCAGCCCCACCTGCATGCGTGAGATACATGACCAGACCGGCTGTAACGTTGCCGGGATTTTTATCGATGCTCTCGAACGAATCCTCCGCTAACGGCCGGCGGACGCGGCAGCGCGCCAACCGCCGGCAGGTGAGCATGGTCATTGCATGACCCGAGAGTACAATCACGGCTTGGTCTAATCGGCGTCTGCGCGGAAGATGGTTGGAATACTGCTGATCACACACGGCACTCTCGGCGAGAGTCTGATTCATTGTGCTAGCCACGTGATGGGCGGGCGGCCGCCCAACGTCATGCAGATTGGCGTAACACCGCAGGAAGATCCCGACCTGATTCTGCCGCAGGCCATCAAACTATTGCGCACACTTGACCAGGGTGACGGCGTGCTGGTGTTTTCCGACATCTTCGGTGCCACACCCTGTAACATTGCCAGCCGGTTGCTCTCTCCCGGCAAGGTCGAAGGCGTCGCCGGCGTCAATCTGCCAATGCTGATTCGCGCCCTGAACTACCGTAAGGAGCCATTGCGCACGGTCGTTGACAAAGCGCTATCGGGGGGCGCGGAAGGTGTAATGCAAATACCGTTTTCCCAGTTGCGCAATGCTGCGTCAGCCAATCGAAATCGTTAACCGGCTGGGTCTACATGCCAGGGCGTCGGCGAAGCTGACGCAGCTTGCCGGCAGTTTCCAGAGTGAAGTGTGGATGACGCGGGACGGCCGGCGTGTCAACGCCAAGAGCATCATGGGAGTCATGATGCTTGCCGCGGGGAAAGGCAGCAGCATCGAGCTGGAAACCGAAGGCCCCGACGAACAGGCTGCAATGGATGCTCTGGTTGCATTGATCGAGGACAAATTCGGAGAAGGGGAATGATTATTTCTGGGCTCGTCGACGGCGAACCGGGCGGCTGGCTCTCTATAGGCTGATTTTCAATACATGAGCTTCACCATTCATGGCGTAGGCGTCTCCGGTGGCATTGCCATTGGTCGCGCACAACTGGTTTCTCACGCACAGCTCGAAGTCGCCCACTACGACATTCCTGAGTCGCAAGTGCCGACTGAGAAAGCGCGTTTTGATGCTGCGATTGCTCAGGTCAGGGAGGATCTCAAAGAACTTGCTGACCACATACCTCCTGAGGTCCCGGAGGCAGAGTTTGAGGCGTTTCTCAATCTGCATCGCATGATTCTCGAAGATGCGACGTTGTCAGCGGTGCCCAAGCAACTAATCGAATCCATGCGCTGCAACGCGGAATGGGCGCTGAAATTACAGATGGAAGCCCTGGTCGAGCAATTCGACCGCATCGAGGATGTTTATCTAAGAGAACGCAAGGCCGATATCCAACAGGTCGTGGAACGCCTTCTCAAGGCGTTGTTGGGACGTCCGGGCTATGCTGTGCGCAGCATTCCGGAAGCGAATGCGATTCTGGTGGCGCACGACCTGTCCCCGGCGGATGTCATCGTGTTCAAGCAACACCAGTTCGCCAGCTTCATCACCGATCTTGGCGGCGCGACTTCACATACCGCAATTGTCGCGCGCAGCCTCAATATCCCGTCTGTCGTTGCCCTTCACCAGGCACGCACCCTGATTCGCGAGAACGAGACACTGATTGTCGACGGCAACCACGGTGTCGTCATCGTCAATCCGGATAACGCGGTCCTGACCGAATACCGGCTGCGCCAGGAACAGTGGCTCCTCGAGCGCGAGAAACTCAAGCGCATCACACGCACCAAAGCTGCAACGCTGGACAGTATCGACGTCGAGTTGCACGCCAACATCGAATTACCTGAGGATGTAGCGATCGCAAAGGACAATGGCGCAACCGGTATCGGGCTGTTCCGCACCGAATTCCTGTTCCTCAATCGCGGGGACCTGCCCAGCGAGGACGAGCAGTTTGAGGCCTATCGCCGCGTTGCGGTCGAAATGGAAGGCATGCCCGTCACGGTACGCACTTTTGACCTTGGCGCCGACAAACAAGTCGCCGACGCAAGCCGCGTTGCGCCAAATCCAGCGCTCGGTTTGCGCGCTATCCGGTTGTGCCTGGCTGAGCCACGGCTGTTCCACCACCAGTTGCGCGCCATTCTGCGCGCTTCGCATTACGGCAAGGTCCGCATTCTGATACCGATGTTATCGTCGATGCACGAAATCGAGCAGGCGTTGCACCTGATCGCCGAAGCCAAGGAATCACTCGACGAGCAGAACATTCCCTATGACGATGGCATCGAAGTCGGCGGGATGATCGAGGTTCCGGCAGCTGCGCTGTCTGTAAACATGTTCATGCGCAAGCTCGACTTCGTCTCAATCGGCACCAACGATTTGATCCAGTACACACTTGCAATTGATCGCAGTGACGACGCCGTTGCACATCTATACGATCCATTGCACCCGGCGGTTTTGGAGTTGGTTTCGCACATCATCCGCAGTGCCAATCGCGCCGGCAAACCGGTCACTGTGTGTGGCGAAATGGCGGGTGACACGCGTCTGACTCGTTTGTTGCTCGGCTTCGGCCTGCGGCAGTTCTCGATGCACCCTGCGTACCTGCTGGCGGTGAAGCAGGTTGTACTCACAACAGGCGTGGCCGACCTGGTCGGAACGACGCAAAAGATTCTTCGCAGTCACGTTTCGGATCGCATCGAGAACCTGCTGCAACGCATGAACGTGTGAGTCTGGCTAATCGTCGAATGGTTGA
>JBFKXV010000134.1:0-6882 GCA_041637935.1 Burkholderiales bacterium
CGTTGTCGATTCAGAGCCGGGTCCGACTGGAGACGTGCAGTTCGACGAATCAACGCCACCGGGCACGGTGACTGTTCGCATTGAGGCTGAGAAAGCAAAGCACGACGAGTCAGACAAAGCGGCATCCGCTGGTCTCTCGTCCGGTGGTGGCAATGCTGTGCAAAAAGGGGCAGCAACTGAAAGGTCGAGCCCACGAACGCACGTGAACATTTCGTCAGAGGCGACGCGCATAGAACAGCGCGAGTCGCGTGCGCGCGTCGAGAAAGCGGCGGCGGAGGCGGCGCGCAAGAAAGCGGAGACGGATCGAAAGCGAAAGGCGCGTGAAGAGTCTCGCATCGAAACCGAGCGTGCGTTGACCGCCGCAGCGCTGACGCGTGTTCGGGCAGAGCGCGAAGCGCTCGAAGCAGCGCAAGCGCGAACCCGTGCGGAAGTCGAAGCGGCGCGTGTAGCACGCGAGCGCGCGCGCGCGGAAGCCGATGCTGAAGCGACGGCACGGGCAGTAGCGCAGCAGGAGCTGCAGCTCAAGTCCGCGGTCGAGGCGCGCATTATGGTCGAACGTGAAGCGGAGTCCGCGGCGCTCGGGAAGCTCGAAGCAGAACGTGAGGCATTTGAAGAAGCGCAGGCAAGGAAGCGAGCGGAACAGGAGCTGGAAGCGGCTGCGCCGGTGCGCGCAAAAGCCGAAGCCGACGCTGAAGCGGCGGCCAAGCAGCGCGCCGAAGCTGACCGTTTGCTCAGGCGACAGGCAGAAACGCGCTTGATTGTGGAGCGCCAGGCGGAAGCAGCCGCAAAAGCTGCACGCGAAGCGGAATCGGTTGCTCTCTCGCAAGCACACGCACGAAGGGATTCGGAGCAGGCGTTGGCGGCGGCGGCAACGGCGAGAACCGTGGCGGACGCTGAAGCAGCTGCGGTCGCAAAAGAAAAAGCACAAGCCGAACGTGAAGCACGCGAGCGGGCCGAGGCACGTATCGTCGCGGCGCGTGAAGCCGAAGCGGCCGAGAAGGAAAAACTCGCCGCTGAAGTCGCTGCGCTCGCGGAAGCAGAGAAACGGCTGGAGGCTGAGCGCAAAGCCGAAGTGGCGGCAAAGGCCAGAGCGGACGTCGAGCGCAACCTGCTCGTCAAGGCAAAAGCCAGACGCGATGCAGAGCAGGCTGTGGCCGCGGCTGCGGCACTGCGGGCCCAGGCCGATCGCAATGCCGCTGCTGTGGCGAGCGAGCGAGAGGAAGCTGAGCGCCTCGCACAAACGCAACAGCAGGAGCGTGCGATTGCCGAGCGCAACGCCGAGGAGGCGGCCAAGGCCAAACTCGATGTTGAGCGCAAAGCTGAAGCTGCTGCAGCTGAGCGGGCGGAAGCCGAACGTGCAGCAGCCACACGAGCTGCTGCACATGTTGCTGCCGAAAGGGAGGCCGCGGCGGTGCTGAACTCCAAATTGCGTGCTGAACGTGAGGCCGAGGCGGCCGCAAAGGCAACCCGCGACGCGGAAGCGCAGGCGCAGGCGGAAGCACGTAAGCGGCTCAATGCGGAAGAGGCGCTCGAGTCCGCGATGAAAGCGCGTGCCAAGGCCGATGCGGAGGCCGTTGCCACTGCAAAGGAGCGTGCCGACGCCGAACGTCAGGCCGCGGTACAGGCAGAAGCGAGGGCTGTTGCCGAACGTAAGGCGGAAGAGGCAGCACAAGCCAAAGCCATGGCCGAGAGCCAGGCCAAGGTGCAGCTCGAAAGGCGCATCGAGGCACAGCGCCGGGCCGAAGCAGCGACCAACGCGAAACTCGAAGCTGAACGTAAGGCGCTGCAGGAATCGAAAGCGCACGCTGACGCCGAAAAAGTGCTTGAAATGGCAACGGCCGCGCGTGCACAGGCCGATTACGAAGCGGCGGAAACCGCCAACCTCAGAGCAAAAACGGAGCGACAGGCGCGTGAGCAGGCAGAAGCACGTGCGCTCTCCGATAAAGCGGCCCAGCAGGCGGCTGACCAACGTTTGGCGATGGAACAACGAGCTGAACGTGAGGCGCTGGCGCGTGCCAAGGCCGAAGAGAATGCCGAGCGCGAATCAAAGCAACGCATCGAAGCCGAACAACGGACGGAATCCGCTGCGCGCAGCCGCCTCGAGCGCGACCGCGCGCTGGAGCAGGTCTCGGCACGGCGCGCGCAACATGATGCTCAGGCAGCCGACCAGGCACGACGCAGTGAGGAAGCTTATGCGCACGCCATGGCGGCCGCGAAATCGCGCATGGAGGCATCAAAGCGGCAAATCGAGTTTGCGAAAGTGCGCAAGATCGCCGAGTTGCGAGCCACACGGGCGGCCAAAGCGACGGCATCGCTCGCGGAGCGTGAACGAGCGGTCGCTAACAAGCGTGCGGCCGCAGAACAGCGCGTTAGTGAGCGACGACGGTTGCGCAAACAAGCGCAGGAACGCCGCGCTGATGCGTTACGGCGCCGGATCGAAGCAGAACAGGCTTTGGTTGTTGCGATCGAGCAACGCAAGCAGATCGAGCAGGATATGGCCGCGGGTCGACAAAATGGCATCGCCGCTGCCGAGCAATTACATCAACTGCGCAGGGAACGTTACGCGCGGGCAGCCGCGCAAATACTGCAAGTCAGGCGCATTGTTCCGTTCGCCTCGGTGATCGCGGCGTTTGCGATTGGCGTTGCCGTCAGCATGTTGTTCAGCAACACGCAGTCACCGGATTCTGCGCTAACGCCTGCAGCTCCGGTTGCGTCAATTGAATCGGCTTCGGGCCCAGCGACGACAGTTACACTGACAATGGACGAGGAGCTGTCTGCGCCGCCAGCGAGTCTCCCGGCGGAACCCGAATAGTAACGAATCAGCGAGCCAATTCCCTATGTTGGCCTCGGTGATCCACGGCAGCAAATGGCGCTGCTCGGGGAAACGGAGTTTCCAGAAACTTGCAGACTAATCGTAATGGGGAAAATAATCCGGTGACAGCAAAATTCCTGCGCATCCTGTTACTTGTCATTCGGGGCACGTCAATGGTGACGCTGTGCCTGGCTGTGCTGCTGGCAATCCCGCGTGCCACACTGGCCGATACAGATGCCAAGCTGCGTCGCGCGGCAGCCAACAATTCCGATTGGCTTACCTACAGCCATGGTTACGCAAATCAGCGTTATTCCGGACTGGACCAGATTCATCGCGGAAACGTTGCACGACTCGTTCCAAAGTGGATCTACCAGACTGGCGTGGAAGGCACCTTCCAGACGAGCCCGATCGTACTCGACGGGAATGTGTACCTGACCACACCGCGCAATCACATCGTGGCACTCGATGGTGAAACGGGCGCGGTGCGCTGGAAATACACGCACGAAATGCAGACAGACAAGCCTTGCTGCGGGACGCACAATCGCGGTCTGGCGATCGGCTACGGGCGGCTATATCAAATCACAGCCGACGCGCGACTCGTTGCCGTTGACCGCGATACCGGCAAGGTCGTGTGGGACGTGCCGGTGCTGGACCCGGCTACGGGCGAAACAGATGCCGCGCAAAAAGTGCGCAACATGCACACGCAACCGGAGCAGGAGACCGCCAAGTGGACCAGCTTCATGGGCAATATGGCGCCGCTGGTGCACGAGGGCATGGTGATTGTCGGTACCACTGGCACCGGATATACGAGCGTTTTCGGTGAGGACGAGGAAAACCTCGGCGCCAACATAGGCCGCTCCGGCACGCGTCGCGGATTGCGCGCATTCATATCAGCCTACGAAGCGAACTCGGGCCGTCTGATTTGGCGCTGGTATTCGACGAAAGAACAGGGATGGGAAGGCGATTATGTAACAACGACGTCAATGGGCGACGTTATGGAACGGGACATCGCGACCGAAAAAGCAAATGCGCAGAGGTATCGAGATGCGTGGAAACGCGGCGGTGGTTCGATCTACTCTTCTCCAGCTCTGGACGCTGAGCGTGGCCTGTTGTTCTTTGGCACCGGCAATGCCGCCCCATATGCGGACTTGTACCGGCCAGGTGACAATTTGTATACCGCGTCGCTGATCGCGCTGGATATCAAGACCGGCGAACTACGTTGGTATCACCAGATCACGCCGCACGACATCTGGGGCTACGATCTCGCAACACCGCCGGTGCTGATTGACGTGCCTCTGGACGGAAAGCGGGTGCCCGGTATTGCCCAGGCGACCAAGTCGGGGTGGATATACTTTTTTGATCGCGTCACCGGAGACGTAATCCGCCGCTCCGAGCCGTTCGTGCCGCAATCGAATCTTTTCAAGCGTGCCCGGAATGCAACGGGTGTGATTGTGGCGCCCGGCGGAGGAGGCGGTGCGAACTGGCCGCCGGTTTCTTACAGCCCCGAAACCGGGTGGGTGTACGTTGCAGGCAGTCATTTCCCGAGTGTCTATACCCTGGAGCGCGATGCCAACGGAAACCTCGTCAATGTGCTGGGTTTTCCCAAAGGGGTGGATACCTATGGCACTGTCAGCGCGATCGATCCGGCCACGGGGAAAATCATGTGGCAGGATCGATTGAGTGAACCGTTTAGCGGCGGGATCACCACCACGGCAGGGGGATTACTGTTCATGGGTGAATCCGATGGACACTTCACGGCGCGTGACACGCGTACCGGCGAACTGCTTTGGCGCTTTCAGACCGGGGCGGGTGTCAATGCGCCGCCGGTGGTATTCGCAATTGATGGAAAACAACATGTAATCGTTGCGGCGGGCGGGAACAAATTGTTCAACCTTCCGCCGGGCAACGCCGTAATTGCGTTCGGCTTGTTCGAACCGGATGTAAAGTGAGTTGGCTCAAACCTGAATAACCGTTGCGTCTGATCGAGGTTTTACAGTTGGCGCTTGTTGTCTTCAACTACTCTATACAACATGGCTTGCCGAGACCTGGAGCAGACGATCAGACCGGGAAAGCAGCACATCGATTCGTTTCGATGTGAACTGGCGCGTTAGCGTGTTCGGCCAATAAAAAAGCGAGGAGACCGGCCGCTAGTTATAGCGGCGGGCTCCTCGCGCGCTTGTTATGCTCAACCGGTCAGGTCAAGCGGAGGGGGTCATCAACCCCTAATTGTGAGTAACAGACGTAATGTCGCTACGGCTGTAGTTCTTCGGCGAAGTGCGGCCGACTTGCCTGGCTTCAGTAGTGACTGAACCGTGTGTTACGGCCGTCACGTCAGTCCGGCTGAATGTGTCCGATGCGCCCGTTATGGAGAGGACTGTTGGGGTGTTGCTGTGAGTGACTGACGAAATGTCAGACCACCTGGCCGCTGCCGAGGCGGAATTGATCATTAGCCCGGCGACGAACAAAGTGGCAAACAATGCTGCGATCGTGTTGTTGGTGCGAGTCATGGTGATGCCTCCTTTAACAATGGCTGCGATTGACAACAGATGTCAGTGATAGCGGGTACATCATCAACCGTGCGAGTGACCAAAGATTACAGCTCGAACATTGTGATGACTGCGAAAGCTGTCGCAGTGAAACTGTGCGGTAATGCCGTTGATCAGCAGTGTTGGGGCGGCATGCCATGGCGCGAGCGTGCTGTAGACTCATTTGAAATACGAGACTGGAAAGGAAGCGGGTATGAAGCGGTTCAACGGCAAAGTGGCGCTGGTAACGGGCGCCGGCAGTGGTATCGGTTTGGCGACGGTCAAACGCATTGCCGAGGAAGGCGGCAGCGTCGTTGCCGGTATTCTTGACGAGTCGCAACGCTCGGCTGTTAGCGGGTTCGATGCGGAGATACTCGACGTTGGCTCCGAAAACGCCTGGGACGAAGCGCTCGATCATGTTTGCAAGACGCACGGCGGCATCGATATTCTGGTTAATAGTGCCGGCATCTCGCCGCAGGCAACCGCGGAGGAAACGACGTGGGAAATGTGGGATCACGTAATGACGGTCAACCTCAAAGGCACCTTCATCGGTTGCAAAAAAGTGATTCCGCTAATGCGAAAACGCGGTGGCGGCGCGATCGTCAACCTCGCTTCGATCAATGCCATCCGCGGCAATAATCGTCTGGTTGCCTACGCTGCGACCAAGGGAGGCGTGCTCGCCATGACCATGTCACTGGCGCTGGACCATGTCGGCGAGAACATCCGGGTCAACTGTGTTTGCCCCGCAACGATAGCAACCGGCATGGTTAGCCAGATGCTGGCCGAGTCTGCCGACGTGGACACGGCAAAGCGCGACATCATTGCCAAGCATCCGATTGGGCGCATGGCCCAGCCTGAAGAGGTTGCTTCGACAATCGCTTTTCTCGCCAGTTCGGATGCCTCGTTCATGACTGGTCTTGCGATTCCTATCGACGGGGGTCGCAGCATTCGTTAGGGCCTGAACAATCGGTGCGAACCTGTGACGTTGGTAGATGTCTGTTTCGTTAGGGGAGGAACGTCATGAACCAAAACCGATCATCAATTTCAGAATTCTTTAAGCGCCTGGCTTTGCCGGTGGGGCTGTGGCTATTGGTGTCGGCCGCGAGTGCGGTGGACATCGAGGTATTCAAACCGAAGAACCAGGAAACCGTACACAACAACAGTGGCAATGTCAGTGTCGAGATCATGGCGCTGCTCGACCCTGGTCATACCATTCGCTTGCTGATCGACGGCGATCGCGCCGCACCGGACAGCCGCGACCTCACGTTCAGGTTGCAAGGTATCGAGCGCGGTGAACACACGCTGCAGGCACTGGTGTTGGACGGACGCGGTCACGTCGTCAAGCGGTCGCAACCGGTGACCTTTTTCATGTGGCAGGCCTCAAAGCAGTTTCCAAACCGCGCACCCTGAGAGACCGGTTTGGTGGAATCTGCTGCGAGTACAATCCACCGGCCGCAAAGATCTTACTGGTTTCGCTGCGCGATCTGTTTCATGCGCGCCTGGCGCAGGCGCGACTCGAGCCACTTGAAGTGATTATAGTTGTCA
>JBFKXV010000135.1:0-6881 GCA_041637935.1 Burkholderiales bacterium
CCGATGAAATCGATCTGCCGGCTCAGATCCTTCAACGCCAGCGCATGCGGCTTGACCGCCATGCCCAGGCCAATCAAGCCGATACCGGTTCGCTCAGCCATCTACCCGTCCTCCCAGTCGATACAGGCCCGCCGATCATCGGATGCTGGTAATAACGCCGGTGAGCTACCACGACTGCGCGCGCTGTTGTCATAATGGATACTGAATGCTGTCTCGATAGTACGCTGCGGCTATTACGGTCGCAATACGTGCTTGTCGCAACGTACGGCAAAGACAAAGCGAAGTGCGGTGAATCGTGCCGGGACCGCATCGCATTGAACCAAACACCCAACCATCTGCCTACTGGTGGAAGTTCTGTAAACTGGCAGTCATGAGTTCCATCATTTCCGTCTCCGACCTCAACAAGACCTACAGCAACGGCCTGCGGGCACTCGAAGACATCAATCTGGACATTTACGAGGGCGAGATATTTGCGCTGCTCGGACCCAATGGCGCCGGAAAAACGACGCTGATCGGCGTCGTGTGCGGCATCGTCACAGCGACGTCAGGCAAAGTACTCGCTGCCGGCTACGATATCGTCAAGCAATACCGAGCCGCGCGCAGCAAAATTGGACTGGTACCGCAGGAACTGCATATCGGCGTGTTCGATACGGTACTGACCACCGTCAGATTCAGCCGCCGATTGTTCGGCCGCGGACCAAACGACGCTTATCTCGAGCAAGTGCTGCGCGACCTTTCTCTATGGGGCAGACGCCACGACAAGATCATGACTCTGTCAGGTGGCATGAAGCGCCGCGTCATGATTGCCAAAGCACTGTCGCACGAACCGGAGATACTGTTTCTGGACGAACCCACTGCCGGTGTCGACGTGGAATTGCGCCGCGACATGTGGCAGCTGGTGCGGCGTCTGCGCGACAGCGGTGTCACCATCATTCTCACCACCCACTACATCGAAGAAGCCGAACAGATGGCCGATCGCATCGGCGTGATCAATCACGGCGAGCTGATCGTGGTTGAAGAGAAATCGGCGCTCATGAAAAAGCTCGGCAAGAAACAGCTCACCTTGCAGTTGCAGACCCCGATGAACGAAATACCAGCCGCACTCGGCGGTTGGTCGCTGCAGCTGAACGCCGGTGGCAACGAGCTCGAGTACACCTTCGACACCAACGAGGAAAGTACCGGCATCCCCGCCCTGCTGCGCAAATTGAGCGAACTGGGCATTGCCTTCAGCGATCTTCACACTGAACAAAGCTCACTGGAGGATATATTCGTGAGTCTGATCGACGAGCGCTCGGCGGACGATGATTCGGCGGCGGTAAACGCATGAGCAAATCGGTTCGCGTATCCGCTTTCAACCATCACGGCGTATGGGCGATTTACCTCTACGAGCTGATTCGCTTCAAGCGCACCATTTGGCAGAGTCTGGTCACACCAGTCATTACCACCTCACTGTATTTCGTCGTGTTCGGTGCCGCCATCGGGGCGCGCATGAGTGAAGTCGACGGCGTTTCCTACGGCGCATTCATCGTTCCCGGCCTGATGTTGCTGGCGGTGCTGACCGAAAGCCTCACGACTGCCGCATTCAGCATTTACATGCCACGCTTCGTTGGCACTATTTACGAAATCCTGTCGGCGCCGTTGTCGTCACTGGAAATCGTGTTTGCTTACGTCGGCGCCACTGCCAGCAAAGCCATCATTCTGGCGGTCATTATTCTCCTGACTTCGACGCTGTTCGTGCCACTGCAAATTCAACACCCGTTGTGGATGGTCGCGTTCCTGTTGCTGACGGCGGCGACCTTCAGCTTGTTCGGATTCATTATTGGCATTCTGTCCAGGAATTTCGAACATCTTAGCTTCGTGCCGGCGCTGGTAATCACACCGCTGACCTTCCTCGGCGGCGCGTTTTATTCTATCGACATACTGCCGCCGGTGTGGCGCACGATCAGCCTGTTCAATCCGATGGTGTACCTGATCAGCGGATTTCGCTGGAGCTTTTACGGAATTTCCGATGTCAGTGTCGGCGTCAGCCTGTCGATGACGCTGGCGTTTTTCCTGTCGGGCCTGATCGTGGTCACCTGGATATTTCGCACCGGCTACCGGCTCAAGACCTGAGCACCGGCCATACAACCCCTTTATGTCAGCCAGTTAGTTGCCCTCCGGGCACCGCGCGGAGCACCACTGCACAGTAAAGCAGTGGCTCCCGTGGCAACGCTTTCGTCGCCCGTGCTGGGCTGATCGTTGGCAGCGCAGATCGAGATACAACACTGACGGCAGTCGATTTGCCGCAAGTGTGTCCTCACCTGTATGGTGCTAGACTGATGCCGCGTTGACTGGAGAAAGTTGCATGAGATCAAGCGTCAAGCGCGGGTTGGCGTTACTCGCTGCAGTGGCTTCGGCTGGAATCGTTTTGGCCGGCACAAACATCGTACGCGCCTGTGTCGAAGGCGACATCAGGGGCGATGTCGTCGTTGCCGAGCACGATGCCGGCGCAACAGCCGCAGGCGAAACCGCGACCTTCCACCTGCTCGGTGCCGGCTGGTTGCGTTCGGTCGTGGTTACCAAGCTCGGCGGCAGCGATGACCGGACCTATGTGACGCTGGAGGCCGATGGCGTAGATGTGTTCAGTACGTCGTTTGCCAATCTCAAGAACCCGATGATGCAGCTCAACACGCCTTATATTGTTGCCAACGTCACCACGACCGGCAACATCGACCGTCTGACGCTGTGGTATTCCCCCGAAGTCAAATTCCGCGGCATGTTGCTGGTGCGTGTCAGCGTCAAGGAAGAGGGCGTGGAAGGCGTGCGTATGCGCATGACCATGAACAAGCCTGCGCCGCACGAACATGTAGCTGGCAAACCGGCTGGCATTCTTGCTACGTTGCCGGTGTTCAAGTAACAACGCTCTCCGACTGCCAGCATTTTGTGTTTCGGCATTGTCCGGCGCGCCGCCGCTGACTTCGACCTTTACTGCTGGTACGCGGTTACCTCGCTTGCCTGTAGCGAATAACCGATATTGATATCGGCAGAACCGTCGATCATTGACAATCTTCTGGTCAACGCTCCGGTGTCAAGCGGCCCGGTCACCCAGACCGGCGCGAACATGCCGGTCATCTCGACCGGCTGATCCGGTTTAACGTGCACAATCTGATTCGGCGGTGGCGGCGGCGTGTGTATGCAAGCACCAACCCATGGCACCAATAGAAACTCCGTGACTTTCTTTCCGGAGAATTCGAGCGGCAGCAAATAGCCGGGTATACGCACGACCTTGCCGTCGAGTTCTTCGACGACCGCCCGCCCGCGCTCGGCGATCTCGGCGCGCATGGCCAGCAGCCCGTCGACGTCGACGCCGGCTTTTTGCAGTTTTTTGGTCAGCGTATCTGCCGTCTGTATCTGCGCCGGCGTCAGTGTCGAATCGCCGCGTGCCTTGCGGTCGCGAACCGCAGCAACGTCACTGATGAAGGTCAGTTGGTCTCTGGTCAACTCAAGGAATGGGTTCTGCATCTCTGCCGATGCCGGGACGAGATCCGCCCACATCAACTCGCGCGGCTCTGCCGCGTGCGCAAGCGGCAGTGCAATCAACGCCAGCATGAAGGGTAAAAATTGAAGCCTATTCAACATAACGTCTCTCACAGCGCCTGGACCTCAGCGCGGGCAGGCAGGTTACTCACAAAACCGCAACCGCGTGCTGACGCCCCAAAAGGTCGAATCATAACGCCGCCGGCGCGTGTCTGACACCACGTAAAAAAGAAAGGGCGCCGAACCAGCGCCCTCTCCATCCTCCATCTGTTTCGAACGACTCAGTCTGCCCGATCAGTCATTTCTTCAGCGATGTCGCCAAGCTCGTAGACATCCCGTTCGGTCTCAATAATTCTGCCGCTGATCGCATCGACTTCAATATCCATTTCGCTGCCGTCACGGGTCATCACTTCGAACTCGTACGACATCACACCCGTAGACGTGGTTTCCAGATCCATCTTGACGATTTTGCCAGGTATCCGTTGCAAGGCGATCTTCCGCGCTTGCGAAGGCGAAACCCTGGCTTTGGCAAGAAATGCATCGACGTCCATGTTCTCGTTCTCCCATTCGATCTCGACGATCTTGCCGGTCATCGCGTCGCATTCAACTTCGGTTTCACGGCCGTTGGCAACGATTTCGAACTCGTAGTGCGGAACGCCGTCTTCGATACTGAGTTCAACTTCCGTGACACGGCCCGACACCTTGGCAAGTGCCGCCGAAAGGCACTGTTCCATGGAAACGTTGGTCTTGGGCATATCCATCGCCGCCGCGGGACCTGTCCACAATACCAAGGCCATTGTTCCAAACGCACCTGAAATGAATTTCATGAAATATCTCCTGTTCAATTTAATTGCTGACCCGGCATCATCGTCGAATATAAAAGGCCACATTTTCACAGCCCAAACGGTCCTGAGCTGAGAATATGACAACGCAATCGCAAGTCGTTGACATACATCATTTCAAAGTCAACACAGCGTTTTCTTGTTGTGCGTAATTGACCGCCGACGCTGCATTTGGTTCGATTCGCCCCTTCCCGTCACGCTAGGACAGGCAATGGCGACCGCCTCAGATCCGAATCGCCTCAAACGCGTACTGTCATGCCATCTGCAAGCGAGTAACGGTAGATCCGCCAGGCCGGAATCAAGCCAATCAGCACGCCCGCCACCGCCACGATGCACATCAGCTGCAATTCGTACGCACTTGGCCAGCCGATGGTAATGAAAAGCCCAAGCCTTGCCTCGATCCAGCTCTGGCCAATCAGAAGCCCTGTGTAAAGACCAATCACGCCTATTGCAATACCCAAGGCAGTCAGAAACGCCGCCTCACCCAGTATTAGTGAAAACACGTGCATCGGCCGCGCACCGACCGAGCGCAGAATCGCCATCTCGCGGCGACGCTCACTCAAACTGGTCAACAGGGCAACCAGCATGCCGGCCAGGCCCACCACAACGACCAGCGCCGATACCGCAAACAGCGTCTTCTCCGCCGCACCAACGATTTCCCACACTTCCTGTAGCGTCGCTCCAGGGAGAATCGCCGTCATTGGTTCACCCGCATACTGGTTTACGAAACGCTGCATCCCCAGTGCGGCGGCTCTCGATTTCAACCCGACCAGAAACGCGCTGATGGTATGCCCGCCCTCGTCAATACCAGACTCACTGTGATCGCCGTGCTCATATACTTCATCCGCGTGCACGCCTCGCAACGCCGCGGTCAGCGGATCATAGGTGCCCGTCGGACTGACTTCTGCGTGCACCGCGTCCAGGCCTTGCAGCGGCACGTGCACCGTGCGATCAACCGGTGTGCCAGTCGGCGCCAGAATGCCGACGACGCGAAACGGCAGCTCCTCGTGCAACATGAAGCTGACTTCGCCAACGCCATGCGCAATGACAATGTTATCGCCAGTTCGGTAACCGAGCTTGCGCGCGACGTCCGAACCGAGCACCGTGTCATGTTCGTCCTCAAACGCAAGGCCTTGCGCAAACGCGAGAGCCCGATCGCGCGCAAAGCGAAAATGTTGGAAATAGTTGTGGTCGGTGCCGACAACCCGATAGCCACGGTGCGAGTCCCCGAGGGAAAGTGGAATCGTCCATGCCACTTCCGGACGATCAGCGATCGCGCGGTAACTGTCCCAGCGTACGTTGTTGGTCGGGTTACCGATACGAAATACCGAATAAAGCAGCAGGTGCACCGGGCTGCTGCGCGCGCCGACAACCAGATCGGTACCGGATATCGTCGCCGTGAAGCTCTCGCGCGATTCACTGCGAATGCGCTCAACGCCGAGCAACAGCATCACCGATAAGGAAATCGACAACACCGTCAAGGCCGCGCTGAACTTGCGGTTGCGCAGTGATTTGACAGCCAGAGAATAAATCATCCGCTCTCCGGCTTCGCCTGGCCGGAAAAATCTGTTCGCTTCATGGCGGTGAGCTCAATCGCGCGATCAAACATCGGCGCCAGCGTTGCATCATGGCTGACAAATACCAGTGTTGCCTGCTCACGTGCGCATTCCTGAAATAGCAGTTTGATGAATGCCAGCCGCCGGTCGGCATCCAACGCCGAGGTCGGTTCATCGGCAATCACCAGTTCGGGTGCGCCGATCAGCGCCCGCGCCGCGGCAACCCGTTGCTGCTGGCCGACGCTCAAACCAGTCACGGGCCGATTGAGGATATCCGGCGCTGCCATGTCGAGTTGCGTGAGCAGTCGCAGCGCCTCGGCCTTGGCGCTGCCAGTCTCGCGGGCGGCATGTTCTTCGCGCCGCTGCGAAAACCCGCAGGATAATATGACGTTCTCGACAACGGATAGATACGGGATCAGATTGAACATCTGAAAAATGAATCCAATGTGATCAGCGCGAAAGCGATCCCGCCCGACGCCGCCGAGCATGGCGAGATCCTGGCCAAGCACCCGAACCGCTCCATGTTGCGGCGTGACCATTCCGCCCAGCAAGCTGAGCAAGGTCGACTTGCCGCTGCCGCTCGGCCCGCGCACGAAAATCCGCTCGCCGCGCGCGATATCGAGCTGATGAATATCAATCACAATGGCCGAACCCGCGTTCCAGGCAAAACGCACGTCTGACAGTGAAACGACATTTTGACCTGCGCCGTGAACGCCGGAATCGGAATTCGTTTCAGGAGACATGGACTCGATGACAGAAGACATAAGAACCAGGCAACTTGTTGAGCACATCGACGCATAGCCAACGACAGACTGGTGACGCGTCGATCCGGTTAGTTTAATCCAGCTGGCCGGACCGGAATTGACCGTGAACCGGCCGGCGGCAGCTTGAGCAGCCCGCGTACGGCCATCGTAAACTGATTCATGTCAATGCCGACCCTGTAATGTTCGGCTAGATTCCAGAAGGC
>JBFKXV010000136.1:0-6857 GCA_041637935.1 Burkholderiales bacterium
CCCAATCCAAGCGGACGCAAACCGCGGTTCAGCGTATCAAGGTCGGCGGCATCGGTTTGCAGTAATTGGCGCGCAATCGTCCCTGTATAGTCCGGATAGACATCGATGCTGCCCGTCTTGATCGCTTCGAACAGTATGGCCGTGCCCCCCATGCCCTGCCGGTGCGCAACGTCGGCGCCTGCGGTGCGCGCGGTCTGCGTGACGATCTCGCCCAGAATGTAGGATTCGGTGAAACGCTTTGAGCCGACCATGAGCTGGTCGGCTGACGCGGTGATTGCAAAAAACAGCATCGCAAATACAAAAACCACGATCGCAACGACTGGTCTGGCCCGATCGGGCACGCTGCTGCTGCTGGCCACACGCTTAGCCGGGTTGACGTTTCTGGCGTCCACTATGATGACAGGCGCGCATCTGCCCGTTGCGCTCGAATAAATTCAGTGACAAACGTGTCGGCCGGTGATGACAACAACACTTCAAGGGCACCACGTTGTACCACCTTGCCGTCGCGCATCAACATGATCTCGTGTGCGAAATGGGCCGCTTCGTGCATGTCATGTGTCACCAGAACAACCGTCTTGTTCAGACGCGAGAAGATATCTTTCAAATCGTTCTGCAGGTCAAATCGGATCATCGGATCGAGCGCGCCGAGTGGCTCGTCCATCAACAGAACCGGCGGGTCGAGCATCAGTGCGCGCATCAGTGCAATACGCTGACGCTGTCCGCCGGAGAGTCCTTTCGGGAAGCGCGCAAGCATCGGCTGCGATATTTGCATGAGTTCGCACAGCTCCGTGAGCCGCGCATCGATATCGGCACCGGATCGGCCAAGATACCGCGCCAACAAGCTGACGTTATCGCGCGCAGTAAGATGCGGGAACAAACCGCCATCCTGAATGACGTATCCGATCCGGTGGCGCAACTGCTCGGCGTTTTCGGCATTGAGCACCGTTCCGTCGTAGGTCACCGTACCTGCGTCGGGCGCGACCAGCCCAAGCAACAATCGCAACAAAGTCGTTTTTCCACACCCGCTTGGCCCAACGACTGCGGTTGTCCGGCCCGCTTGAAATTCATGCGTCGTCGGCTCCAGAACCCGTTGACCAGCGTACGATTTTCCGAGGTTCTCAATTGCGAGCATGGTTTGTGTTTTCAGGACGGCTGAAAAGGCATTCCATTCGGCGTGAGCCGGATACCGGGCGCCAGCCTGCGCCACGGAAATTCGCTGAGATCGGCGAGCATCGGCCCGGGTGCCTTGGCGACAAGAATTTGTTCCGCGATCGGTGCGAAATCGGCGCGAAAGTGTACCGAGCTCTTGTTCACCAGTATTTTCTCCGTCGTCGGTTCGATACCAATAAAGCGATACATTTCCTGATCGGCCAGTTGCGGTTTGTCCGAGGCGACGACAACGCGAACGCCTCCGATGCGCAGACAGGCACATGGTCCGATGTTCATTCGAGCACCACGATAAAACGGCCCAGTGCAGGTGAATCGACCTTCTGACAGTCGCTCCACAGTAAAGCTCGCATGATACGGTTCGTCACCGGGAATCCGCGACTGGCCCCCAAGTGATATTTCTATCTCCGCTCCTTCCCCGGCCGCGTGTGCGGCCGTTGCTGCGTCTCGATCAACCATCAGACCCAATGCGGCGCGTTGTGCCCGATTCGCCACCAGCGCGCGCAGCATGCCAGTGGTGTTTGAATCACCGCCGGCACCCGGATTGTCCTGGGTGTCGGCTATAACCACCGGGCGCGAAGCGTTAGCGGCGATGGCCATCGCTTTGCGCACGGCTTCGTCCGGTTCGTGAACCGGACAGTCGTAATCGCCTTCTGCTTCATTGACCATCCGCCACAAGGCGTCTGTCGCCTTGCTCGACACCTTTGCATCGTCTGCGTAGGAGAACACGACCGGGCCGCATTCAGGAAAATCGGCGGCGGGGAAACCCGGCGTGTACGACAGCACCGCACCGTCTGCTTCAAGCCTGGCGAGTTCGGCGTAGATACTGCTGTTCGGTTCCATCATGGTCGATTGCGCCTGCAGCGGAATCAGAAACGGCAAGCGCATGCTGGCCAACTGGGGCCGAGGTGCACCGTCGAGCAAACGCAACAGACATCGCGCAACACGCTCTCCCGTATCTGCCATGTCGACGTGCGGATAGGTGCGATAGGCAATCAGCAAATCGGCATTGCGCTGCATCCGCTGCGTCACGTTGGCGTGCAGATCAAGGCTGGCAACAACCGGCACACGCTGGCCGACGATTGCTCGCACACGTGCCAGCAACTCGCCCTCCCCGTCATCGAGATGCTCGGTCACCATGGCGCCGTGCAGGTCGAGATAGACCGCATCAACCGGCATGGCGGCTTTCAGATCGTCATTGATCATGGCGGCGATGCGCTCAAACGCGTCTTCGGTGACGTGGGCCGATGGACTCGCCGCCGCCCACGCGGTCGGCACCAACGTGTGACGCGACTGTTTCAGCGCCGACAAGAAACCCGCGACCGGAATATTGATGCCCGATACTGTCTCGAACAAGTCGGCACCACGCGATAATGGCGGCCAACCCTCGCCTTTTTCGAATCGCTCGAACGTCGCCTTGCTGGGCGCAAACGTGTTCGTTTCGTGCTGAAATCCGCCTACTGCAATGCGCACGTCAATTTATCTCCGAACTTCTGGAACAGCATCTTGCCTGAATACAACACGGCGGCGGCGCCACACAAGGCATGCCTTGCAGAGCAATTAATTGCGCGGCGCCAGTCTGATCGTTGCACAAAATTGGTTACCATGCCGTGTTTCGTTATCACCATCCGCAACATGTCTGATCCGGGGCAGCGGCGCTCACTGGCCTTGCTCCGCTCAGAACAAGAAAAAACGTTTCCAACAAGCTGATGCGTACCCTATTCTTCATTCTCTTGCTGATCAGCGCAACCGTCGCCAGCGCACAGTCTGTGCAGGTCTCGACCAAGGCTTTTGGCGACGTTGCCATCTATCCGCAGCGGGAAGCTTTTGCAACCGTCATCTCGCTCAATGACAGCCGGATCGCCGCCGAAGTCACAGCGCGCATCCTCGAGATTCCGGTCGAAGTCGGTCAGGTGGTAGAAAAAGGGGCAACCCTGGCCCGGCTCGATTCGCGTGATTACGCGCTTGCCGCCGAACGCGCGGCAGCGACACTGGAATCTGCCCGCTCCGCGCAAAAACTTGCAGAGCAACGGCTGGTAAGGGCACGCAAGCTGGTCGACGACGGATTCATTTCGCCGGAAGCGCTCGATCAGCGCGAAAGCGACGCCCGCAGCACGGCAGCACAACTGCGAGCCGCCCAGGCCGAACTGGCAACGGCGCGCCGTAATATTCACAAATGCCTGATTCGCGCGCCGTTCAAAGCCATCATCAAGGAACGCATCGGTCAAGTCGGTGAAATCGCTACTCCGGGTGCGCCACTGGTACGCGTGCTCGATGCCGGCCGCATCGAGGTCAGCGCAAAGGTCCAGCCCGATTACGTTGCCGCACTCGAGGCAAGCAAACGCATCGCCTTCGAGTTGCGCGCCGAATCGTATGAACTGAAACTGCACCGTATCGTGCCGGCGCTGAATGAGCGCGAACGCAATCAGGAAGCACGCTTCCGATTCTCCGGAAAAACAGCCATGCCCGGCACCGCCGGGCGTGTCGTCTGGCAGCCGGCGCAGGCGCACCTTCCACCTGATTTGGTACTGCGTCGCGGCGGCGAGCTCGGTGTGTTCATCGCCAACGGTAACAAGGCGATGTTCGTGCCGCTGCCGCTGGCGCAAGAGGGGCGTCCGGCACCGGCCAACTTGCCGGAGTCAGCCGCCATCATCGTCGGCGGACGCTACCAGCTGCAGGACGGCGATGCTATCTCGCCGGTTCGTCAGCAATAAGCCCGACTGACACATGCAGCTGCTGCGCTCTTTCCTTACCAATCACGTTTTTGCCAACCTGACCTTCGCCGTGGTCATGGTCATGGGTATCGGCGGCTATATTCAAATGCCGCGCGAGCAGGATCCGGAAATCAATTTCAACTGGATCAGTATCACCACGCCGCTGCGCGGTGCCTCAGCAGAAGACGTGGAGAAACTGGTCACCCAACCGTTGGAAGACGCCATTCGCAAAGTTGCCGACGTGCGCTTTGTCTCGTCGAGCAGTCGCGAGGGTGTCTCAACCATCCTGGTACGTTTCGAAGACATCAGTACCCCGGTGTTCGACAAACGCATCAACGATCTGCGACGCGAAATCCAGAACAAGACCAATCAGGAATTACCGCCCGAAGTGGACGACCCCACGGTACTCGAAATCACAACTTCGAACGGCTTTCCTACGGTTATGGTTCTGGTGCTTGGCCAGTCCGATGACGAAGTACTGCGCGCGACGGCGCGTCAGATTCGCGATGACGTGGAGCGCATCCGCGGAGTTGACGACGTACTTGCCGCCGGGTTGCACGACCCGGAACTGGTGGTCGATTTCGATCCGGCCTCACTCGAGGCGCACAATCTCACCGCGACCCAGTTGTCAGACGCGGTGGGGAGCTGGTTTCGCGATGTGTTTGGCGGGCGTATTCGCATCGGTGAGAAAGAATGGCTGGTACGGATGGTTGGCAAGGAAGCCAATCCCGATATCCTTGCCGCGATCCCGGTGACTGCCGGTACCGAGCGCGGTCCGATTCCGCTTTCGTCACTGGCCAAGGTCTCGCGGCTGCGTGAGAAACCGTCGATGCTGGCAAGCAAGGACGGGCGCCCTGGCGTGTTGCTGTCGGTCACGAAAAAAGGCTATACCAATACACTGGAGCTGGTTGACCGCATCAACCAGTACGTTGAGACACGAAACGAAATACTCGCCGCGCGCGGTATCGAACTGGTACTGGTCGACGACCAAACTGTGCCGACACGTGAGGCGATCGGCATTATGCAGACCAACGCCGCACTCGGCCTGTTGCTGGTTCTGCTGACCACCTGGGCTTTTCTGGGAAGCCGTATTGCGGTTTTGCTGAGTCTGGGCATCCCTTTCTCGCTCGCTGGCGCCTTTGCCGTCATTTACGCGATTGGATGGACCATCAATGTGTCGATCCTGCTCGGCGTGGTGATCGTGCTCGGCATGCTGGTTGACGATGCGGTGGTCGTCGTCGAAGCAATTTACTACCGTGTTACCCGCGGCATGGACGTGGTTACCGCAAGCCTGGAAGCGCTGCGCGAAGTGTTTGCACCGGTAACGGCGTCGGTCCTGACAACGATGGCGGCATTTCTGCCGTTGATGCTGCTGCCGGGAATTGTCGGCAAATTCATGATGGTGGTACCGGCCGTGGTGACACTGGCCTTGGCATTCAGTCTGATCGAAGCGTACTGGATGCTGCCGGCGCACGTCATGGGGCTCAAGCTGAGCTTTGACAAACCCTCTCGGGCGCACAAGTATCGGGTTCGATTTACTCACCTGGTCCGGGTGAAGTATTCGCGAGCGCTGCTGTATGTCATGCGCCGTCCCAAAAGGTTCTTGCTGCTGGCATTCGGCGCCTTTGCGCTGGCACTGAGCGCAGTGGCGACGGAACTGGTGCGGATTCAGTTTTTCGCTTTTGATCCGATCCGTTTGTTCTACGTCAACGTCGACATGCCGGCCGGAACGGCGTTGGAGGAGTCACTGACACGTGTAACGAAGATTGAAGAGAAAGTCCGCAAATACGTTCCGCCGGAAGAGCTGCGCGCGATCACATCGCTCGCCGGCGTCAAGTACACCGATACCGAACCGCTCTATGCGAATCGGTACGCACAGGTGGTCGTCAGCCTGAATCCGCGAGAGGGCGAGCTGCGCGGTGTTGACGAAGTCATTGCCGCCATGCGTGACGAGGTAGCGTCAAATAACGGCGACGCCATCGTGACGTTTACGCGCATCTCCGGCGGTCCGCCGCTGACCAAACCGGTCAGCATAAAGGTACGCGGCGATGACTTCGCCGAGTTGCGCAAGGCAACCAACTACCTCGCCGGCTATCTATCGACAATCCAGGGGGTGAGCGACATCACCGATGACGACAGCCCGGGCCGGGATCAGCTCACGCTGCGCTTGAACCTTGAGGCCATGCAGCAAAGCGGCCTGAACGCGGCAACTGTGGCGCGCACCATCCGCTTGTATGTCGACGGTGAAATCGTCACTTTCATGCAGGACCAGGGCGAGAAAGTCGAGGTGCGCGTTCGTGCCGAACCGCGAGCAATGACCGGCATCGATCAATTGCTCGATCAACCCGTGCCGCTGCCCGATGGCGGCCAGGTCGCACTGCGTGAACTGGTACGCATTCAAACGGGGCCCAGCAAGGAGAGCATCCGGCACTACAACTTTCGCCGCACCATCACGCTTGAGGCGGATATCGATCGCGAGCTGCTCAATGAAGTGCAGGTCAACGACATGGTCGCCGCGGAGTGGGAAAAAGTGCGGCTCGAGTTCCCGAATGTGACACTGGACTTCTCCGGCGCACTGGATGACATCCAGGAAAGTCTCGACGCGATGCTATTGCTGTTCATTTTTGGCATCGGGCTCATCTATCTCATCATCGGTACGCAGTTCCGCAGCTACTTGCAGCCACTGATGATTCTGGTCACCGTTCCATTGGCATTTACCGGTGTCGTCGTCGGATTGCTGGTGACCGGCAATCCATTGAGCCTCTATACAATGTACGGCGTGGTCGCACTGACCGGCATCGCGGTAAACAGTGCGATCGTCCTGATCGATGCTGCCAACCGCCGCCTGCGTGCCGGCATGAGCGTGTTGCACGCAATCGTGTATGCCGGCAGAAGGCGCGTCGTGCCGATCCTGATCACGTCGTTTACCACGGTCGCCGGATTGTTTTCGCTGGCCACCGGCCTGGGTGGTGAATC
>JBFKXV010000137.1:0-6846 GCA_041637935.1 Burkholderiales bacterium
CAGCGGCAGGTAATACAGAGCGGCTTTGCCGCCGACGGCAATGGTGACCCGTTGTTTCTCCGGCCCGGCGGCCGTGGCGCTGGCACCGGAAACGAAAAGGCAACAAGCAACCAGCATTACAAAGAAAAAACGCATTCGCGAACCCTGGGCTAATCAAAAATGGCCCAATTAGTGTAGACCAATTCGGTGTGGCGACCGGACGACGAAAATTCAATCGTTATTGGCGAGAATTATCAGCAACACGGCGACGTTATTGGTTCGCCGAACATTGTGGAAGTGCGGATGTCTACCCGCATGCGATTTCCGACTGGCCAACCGACCCCGACAACGACGTACATGTCGCATTGCAACATCGGTGATAAAATACGTCTGACTTCCCAATCGAACCATACTGATATATATATATCGGTCTGTCGCCTCGGCCAGTTTGCGTTCGGCTGCGCTGTCGGCGCCAAGAAACCAAGAGACCGCAAGGTCCAACATAAAGTATCAATCTGGAGGAGGATTAAAATGAAAGTCTGGATGCTTGCCGTAGTGGCGGCGATCTTCACTTTGCCCGGCCTGGCACTGGCCGATCACCACACCGAAAAAGAGCGTCTGGAGCGTGCCGGCAATTGCAACGACGCAAGGCAGCAAATGGCTTATTTCTGTGACGATAACAATGCTGCCGCCGACAGCATGGTCGCTATCGGGACCGCTTGTACCAATGCCAAGAACAACGTGAAGATGGCTTGTGAGGGGGTCGACATTCCTGATGCGGAATACAAATTCGACGACTGAACTCTGTGCCATTGGCCAGCGCCGGCGGCGCAGGCCGGTTACATAAAGATTAGTTTCTCAGGTATTAAAGAGTCGTAGTGCAGTTACACGACATGTGTTGACACAACACCTAACGTTAGGGGGAGCAAATGACGATTCAAAGACACATTGGCGTTCATATGAGCGACGAGGAGTACAAGCAGGTCGATCCTGCTGACGAAGTCGCTTTCCGTTCGCCAGTTCCGACACAAATTGTGTCGAACGGGGAATACAATCCGTTGCCACAGACCGAAGACCAGGCAAAAGTTGAAGGCCTGATCAAGGAAATGGGCGACTATCAGGCCAAGCGCCACGGCATGGACCGGCGCAGCTTCCTGGCCACCAGCGCCGGTATGGCCACTGCGTTCCTGGCAATGAACAAGGTATTCGGACCGGTCTTCGATGTATCCGAAGCGGAAGCCGGTGACATGGAAATGTCCGCCTACCGCGCCGCGCAATTGTCGAACCAGTTTATCTTCGACGACCAGACCCACTTCATCCGTGACGACTTCAAGCAGGAAGGCCTGCTCGGTCTGACCAAGTGGGCGGTCGGAGCCAAAGTCAATCCGGACATCAATTCCGCGCCGATGACACTGGCGCGCTACAAGATGGAGAACTACCTGAAGGAGATCTTCCTCGATTCCGATACCAAGATCTCGCTGTTGTCAGGTGCGCCGTTCGATGATCCGTCCTGGTGGCTGATCTCCAACGACGCCATCCAGAATGCTTGCCGTTCAGTCAACAAGATGGCGGGCAGCACGCGGATGCTGGGACACACCGTCATCACGCCGAAGTACCCGAACTGGATGGATGAAGTGGACCGTGCCATCGAAACGCTGCACCCGGTTTCATGGAAGTCCTACACCATCGGTGACCCGTTCGGTCCGTCGAAGTATGCCTGGCGTCTCGATGACGAAAAGCTGATGTATCCGTTCTACGAGAAGGCAATCAAGTCCGGTATCAACACCATCTGTATCCACAAGGGTCTGATGCCACGCGACTATGAAAAGGCCTTCGCCGGAACATGGCAAAACGCGACGGTGCACGACCTCGGTCAGGCGGCCAAAGACTGGCCGGGCATGAACTTCGTCATCTACCACTCGGCACTGCGTCCGTGGCTGGCCGATGAGCCGAAGAAGGAAATGGCCCAGTTCATGAAGAACGGCTACCTCGAGTGGTCGACCGATCTGGCCCGCATCCCGGACAAATATGGTGTGAACAACGTGTACGGCGAACTCGGCACCACCTTCGCCAGCACCGCGGTCACCAACCCGCGTTTCTGCGCCGCCTTCCTTGGCCAGTTGGTCAACCTGATGGGCCCGGAGCGTGTCGTGTGGGGTTCGGACTCGGTGTGGTACGGCAGCCCGCAATGGCAGATCGAAGCCATGCGGCGTCTGGAAATTCCGGAAGACATCATGAAGAGCCAGGGTTGGAAGATTCCGCTTGGCGGACCCAACAGCGAAGTCAAGCAGAAGATCTTCGGTCTCAATTCGGCGCATCTGTACAATCTGGACATCAAGATCACGAACGAAAAGCCGTTCACTCACGATCAGATTGCCCAGATCAAGGCCGACTACTTGGCAATGGGCGGCGAACGCAGCAACGCTGCCTACGGTTACGTCGCGAAGAAGACCAAAACAGCCTGATTATTCCGGTTCCCGGAAATTCGAAAGCCGGCGCACTGCGCCGGCTTTTTTTTATCCTTTTCAGAAAACATCTCTCACCGCGGAGGACGCGGAGGGCGCTGAGGAAAAACAAAATAACTAATTTATGTTCGAGGCGACCTGCTTGCGACTTCGCTATGCCGCATATGCCTGAGACCTTTTGAAAATCCGAATCAATGCTACGCGACTAATCAACAACCTGCACTTAGCATGATCTGTTAGCAGGCTTAACCTCGACACTCTTGTTCTGGGTTTCCTCCGCGTACTCGGCGTCCTCTGCGGTGCGTGTTTTTTAACGGCCGTCAGGTCGCCATCGCAAGCTAGAGCGATTCGACGTACTTCACCAGTGCTTCGCGATCTGCTTTGGGCATATTGCGAAATGCCTCGCGCGACATTTGTGCTTCGCCACCGTGCCAGAGAATCGCTTCAGTTACGTTGCGCGCCCTGCCATCGTGTAGCAACGCAGTGCTGCCGTTGACCATTTCCGACAACCCCAGGCCCCACAATGGTGTGGTACGCCAATCGCGGCCGCCGGCGCGGTAGTCTGGCCGCCCATCGGCAAGGCCTTCGCCCATATCGTGCAGCAACAGGTCTGTGTAAGCGTGGAATTTGCGATTGGCAAGTTTCGGAAACGGCGGATATTCCAGCGCGGTGATTAACTCCGGCAGGTGACAGATATTGCAGCCCGCCTGATTGAACAAAGCCTTGCCTTTTTGCACCTGCGGATTGTCCATGTTGCGCGGAGCAGGCACCGCCAGGGTGCGTAACCACAGTTCAAAATCGTCCATATCCGCGTCGATGATTTCCGGATCGTTCGCTGGATCCTGGTTCAGACAGGCGATCTGGACCGGTGGACAATTGTTTTCACGAAAAACCCACGAGGTCACACCCAGATCGCCGAGAAAAGCGGCCGCCGTTTGCTGCATCAAACTCGGTGTATTCGCCTTCCAGCCGAATCGTCCGAGAGCATGGCGCTTGTTGATCGCATCCCAGACATAGTTCGGCCGGCCGTTCACACCGTGTTGCTTCTGAGATTCCGCGATCGCGAGCACTGTTTGTTCCGAGACCGCTTCGAGCAGGCCAAGCCCGAATATTGGCGGCGTATTGCGAAGTGAGAACATCGCCCCCTCGCCAAGAGGCCCGAAAGCCAGATCTTCGATCCGCAACTGAGGTTTTCGCAGCAATACCACCTCGCCGTCAGCGAAAGCAACCGAATGCTCTTCCCAGTCGATATATAACTTGGCTTCGGCGGGAACGAACATACGCGCATAGCGCAGATCGACTTCCTGTGCTTGCAGCGCATTGTTTTGAAACTGGTCGCCATAGTTTGGGTCCGGCAGCGGTCCACCGTGCTCGTTGCTGCCCGGCAAACTCAGCCGCACCAACATGGTCGAGAGCTGTTCGTCGGCACGCGCCGGCGGGCTGCCTCGCCCGTTGTTGATATGACATTCGCTGCAGCGGGTCTGGATAAATGTCGGGCCGAGGCCCCATTCACCATTGAACGTGATGGGCGCGATCCAACGGCGCTTGAAGTGGCTGCGGCCGAGCATGAACATCTTGCTTTCCTGGTAGGAGAGCACCGGCGCCGGGTGTTTGTAAGCCTCCTTGTCAATACTTGCGACAGTGAACCCATTGTCCAGAGCAAGCTCGTTGTCCAGGGCGCTTTCCCCGCCCTGCGCCAGCGTCCCGCCCGTTAGCGCGACAACCAACGTCATCAGAAATACGCTCGCGGCCGCCCGATAGCCGCGGACCAGCGTAGTAGATCCTGTTATGAAAACAAGCAAACGTGCCCGCATCGTCGTATTCACTTAATTAATTGACCTTTATGAGGCCGATCGTCGACACAAATGACATTTTGCCGCGAATTCCACTCTAAATGTAGGCTAACCGGTGATCTGGCGAAGCACAATCGTCGGTTTGTTCCTCAAAGGCCTTAGCCGCAACCAATAAGGAAGGAATTCGGGCCTCAGGGCTAATCAACTGTCGAGCCTCCGCCCAGTGCCTTGTACAAGTCGACGATTGCGACAAGCTGGGCGGCACCAACCCTCGGCCGACTGGAGGATGCGACGAGGCATCTTCCCTCCGACCACTTTGGCATAATATGCCGATGATGCAAAGCAGCACCGCCACCGTGGCAGCAGCCGTCGTAACGTATAACGAGATGCAGGATGAGCGCGGTCAGGTCAGGCAGCATTACCGTAAGCTGCAGGACTGGCTAAGCGAGATGCCGCACGAGCGTCTCGCGCAAAAACGTGACGACGCAGACACTCTATTCCGGCGCATGGGTATCACGTTCGCGGTTTACGGTGAGAACGCCGGCGCCGAGCGCCTCATTCCGTTCGATATCGTGCCGCGCATTATTACCGCAGTGGAGTGGCGCCGACTCTCGCGCGGACTGACGCAACGGGTAAAAGCGCTCAACGCTTTTCTGAGCGACATCTATCACGAGCAGGAAATACTCAAAGCCGGCCGCATTCCGGCCGAACACGTGCTCCGCAATGTGCAGTACCGCCCGGAAATGCAGAACATCGAAGTTCCCGGCGACGTCTATGCGCACATTGCCGGGGTGGACGTGGTACGCGCCGACGAGGGTGAGTTCTTCGTACTCGAAGACAACCTTCGCGTGCCCTCCGGCGTGTCTTACATGCTCGAAGACCGCAACGTGATGATGCGCCTGTTTCCTGAGCTGTTTGCGCAATATGCCGTCGAGCCGATCGAGCATTACCCTGACATGCTGCTCGATAATCTGCGCAGTGTCGCTCCGGCCGAGGTCCTCGAGCCAACCGTCGTGCTGCTCACGCCCGGCGCCTATAACAGCGCCTATTTCGAGCACGCCTTTCTGGCCCAGCAGATGGGCATCGAGCTGGTTGAGGGAAAGGACCTGATGGTTCGTGACGGTTTCGTGTTCATGCTGACCACGCGTGGCCCGCAGCCGGTGCATGTAATCTACCGCCGAATCGACGACGATTTTCTGGATCCACTGGCGTTTCGTCAGGACTCGGCTCTTGGCGTACCGGGCCTGCTCGCCGCCTACCGGGCCGGTCACGTCGCCATCGCCAATGCGATCGGAACAGGCGTCGCCGATGACAAATCAATCTATCCATACGTTCCGGAAATGATCCGCTTCTATCTCGATGAAGAGCCGACCATCAATAACGTCCCCACCCGCATCCTGCGCAACCCGGACGACCTTGCATACACGCTCGACCACTTGAGCGAACTGGTCGTCAAGGAGGTCCACGGCGCCGGCGGCTACGGCATGCTCATCGGCCCGAAGGCCAGCAAGGAACAGCTCGAGCGCTTCCGCGAGCAAATCAAGGCGGACCCCGATCGTTACATTGCGCAGCCGACACTGGCACTGTCGACGTGTCCCACGTTCGTCGAGGAAGGCGTCGCACCGCGCCATGTCGATCTCCGGCCTTTCGTTCTGTCCGGCACCGATGTGCACATCGTTCCCGGCGGGCTGACGCGCGTGGCGCTGCGCGAGGGGTCACTGGTAGTCAACTCATCGCAAGGCGGTGGCACCAAGGACACCTGGGTGCTGGAGACGTGATGATCGAGGGAAACTGATGCTCAGCCGTACTGCTGATCACTTGTACTGGATGTCGCGCTATACCGAACGCGCTGAGAATCTGGCGCGCATGCTGCAAGTTGATACCCATTGGGCGTTGCTGCCGCGCGAAGTTGGCGAACTCGACCGCTCCTGGGAAGCGACACTGTCGATGGTCGGTCAACTCGAAACCTATCGGGAAAGGTATGGCGAGATATCCGCGAAACGGGTGATCCGCTTTCTCGCCTTTGACGAGGACAATCCAGCCAGCATCGTCAGCAACCTGAACAGTGCACGCGAAAACGCGCGTGCCGTGCGCGGCACACTCACCTTCGATCAGTGGGAAATCATCAATTCGACCTGGCTCGAACTCAAGCTTCGCAGCTTCGACCATCTGCAAGGCGATGCACTGACCGGGTTCTTCGAATGGGTCAAGCTGCGTTCACATCTGTCCCGCGGCGCGACAATCGGGACCATGATGCGCGACGAGGGATTCGACTTCAAACGCATCGGCACGTTCCTCGAACGCGCAGATAACACGGCACGTATCCTCGATGTCCAGTTCCGCATGCTGGCACCTGATGGCGTGACCTCGAGTAACGAAGCAGATTACTATCGATACCGGGCGCTGCTCGAGTCGGTATCGGCGTACGAGATTTACCGCAAGGTCTATCGTGACCGGATCACCCCGGAACGCATCGCCGAACTGCTGATCCTGCGCGCCGACATGCCGCGTTCATTGCATCGCTGCGCCGAGGCGCTGGCGGAGCATTTGCAGGCAGTGGCCAATGACCAATCAGCCGAGACGTTAAGGCAAGTTGGAGAACTGCATGC
>JBFKXV010000138.1:0-6825 GCA_041637935.1 Burkholderiales bacterium
AAACAGATTTCCGATCGCATCTACGTGACGCAGGAATTCGGCGTTAGTGCCGCCGGCAATACCTTGCGAGTGAGTTACCAGCTGACCCGCCGCTGGTCATTACGCACCGAGAGCGGCGAGACCGACGCGGTCGACTTGTTCTTCACTATTTCTTTTGATTGAGTATCCGCGGTCGATTGAGTATCTTCGTTTGATCGAGCGCGGCAACAAGTAACATTGGCGCACCGAATACATACTCGGCGTACACTGTCGATGCGTTGAACAAAATGGAGGCAACACCATGGACCCAGTCATGCGGCCGTTTGATCAGCCGTTGGAACCACGTGCGGAATGGGACTCGCCGATGTTCAACCTCGCGCAGCAACAATTTCTGCATGCGGCAACACTGATGAATCTCGATGAAAACGTGCGGGATCGCCTGCTGTTCCCGCAGCGCACCTTGATCGTCAGTTTTCCGTGCCGCCGCGACAAGTATTCCGAAGTCGAAACGGTATTCGGTTACCGCGTGCAGCACGTACTGACCATGGGGCCGACCAAAGGCGGCATCCGCTACCATGAAGACGTCAATCTCGGCGAGGTCGCGGCACTGGCGATGTGGATGAGCTGGAAGTGCGCGCTGATGCAATTGCCATTCGGCGGCGCAAAGGGCGGCGTGCGCATCGATCCTTCGAAGCTGTCGCGCCCCGAAGTGCAGCGGCTCACCCGCCGCTACACCATGGAGATCGTCAGCATGATCGGTCCCGACCGGGATATCCCTGCGCCCGACATGGGCACCAATGCGCAGGTAATGGCGTGGATCATGGATACCTACAGTCAACAGGTCGGCCACCCGGTGCCGGAAATCGTGACCGGCAAGCCAGTGGTGTTGGGCGGCGCGCACGGGCGCGAGGAAGCGACCGGCCGTGGTCTGGTCTACCTGATACAGGAAGCAGCCAAACACCTCGGAATGGATCTGACCAAAGCCACTGCGGTGGTACAAGGTTTCGGCAATGTCGGGCGCAACGCGGCACTGTTTCTGACCGAATGCGGCGTCAAGATCATCGGCGTGAGCGACGTCTCGACCGGCATCTACAATCCCAAGGGTCTGGTACTCAGTGCGGTGGCGGAGCACGTCGCCCAAACCGGCTATCTCAAAGGCTACCCGGATGCCGAGGAAATCAGCAATGAGGAATTGCTCGAGCTCGAATGCGACATCCTCGCGCCGGCGGCGCTGCAGAATCAGATCACCGCTGCAAACGCAGGGCGTATCAAGTGCAAGCTGCTGGCCGAAGGTGCGAACGGTCCAACAAATCTGGAGGCGGATGAGATACTGCACGAACGCGGTATATTCGTGTTGCCGGATATTCTCGGTAACGCCGGAGGCGTGACCGTGTCTTATTTCGAGTGGGTGCAGAACACTCAGGAATTCGCCTGGACATTGGAAGAGACCAACGACCGTTTGCACAAGATAATGACCGGCGCTTTCCGGCGCACCCTGTTACGCAGCCAGCGCGATGGCATCGATATGCGAACCGCCGCGCTGATTGAAGGAATCGAGCGTGTTGCGCAAGCAAAGCTGCTGCGCGGGGTGTTCCCGTAGTTGCAGGCAGGCAATGGCGCCAACGCCTCAGTGCGCGATGCCTCGACCAGGTCCGCGGACCCGTTGCTGATTTTCGAGCAACCGCGCCGCCGTCACTTGCGTGCCGCGACAGTGCCGGAAGTGATCATTGCCGCAAGCCTTTGCCCTGCCTTTTCATCAAATTCTGGCGGTGACTCGCTGCACGGTGATAAGCTGAATTTACCTAATGCGTCCGGATAACGTATCCGCGGAGTGGCAACGGCATGGATAAGCCAATTGATTTAGGAACGGCCTTGATGAGCGGCGTGTCGAAATTCGTCGATCATGTTCTTCTATTTTTGCCCAACATCATCGGCGCACTGGCGCTGCTGATCATCGGCTGGCTACTCGCCCGTATTCTGCGGGCCATCACCTGGCGCGGCGCCCGCTTGCTGGACAGACTGACCTCGCGCCTGTTCGGACGGCAAGCGCAGAGGCTGCAGGTGGGAACCGCGTCGCGGATTCTCGGCAACGTCGTTTTCTGGTTGGTGTTGCTTTTCTTCGCGACAGCCGCGACAGAAGTACTCGGCCTCGCGCCGTTTACCGACTGGCTCAGCCAGTTCGTGGCTTACCTGCCGACACTGGCTGCCGGTGTATTGATTATCGCTGCAGGATATGCGGTAGCACGCATCGTTGCCGATCTGGTACGCACTACCGCGCCCGGTTTTACGCCGGCACAACGCGCGACGTTGGCGCGCGTCGCGCAAGTCACGATCATCGCCGGCTCAATACTGGTCGGCGCCGACCAGATCGGCGTCAAGGTCACTTTCCTGGTCGTGTTCGTTTCGGCCATCGTGGCCGCTGTCGTCGGCGGCGTCGCGTTGTCGGTGGGCCTCGGTGCGCGCGATTATGTGGCGAACCTCATCGGCGCTCACTATTTGCGCGAGGCGGTTACCAGCGGACAGGAACTGCGAATCGGAGACGTAAAAGGCCGTGTCGTTGATGTCACCGCGACAACGCTGATCATGGAAACCGCCGAAGGCAGGCTCAGCATGCCGGCGCGCGTTTATAACGAGCAAGCGATCACCGTGATCGCGAGCGACGACCATATTGTGAGTGACGGCGATGGCTGACCGCGAAAGTCTGACGCTGGCGTTCGTCACCGCCCACCCGGCCGAAGCCGCGCGCATACTCGAGCGCCTCAATCCGCCTGATGCGGCCGCGCTTTTCGATCGCATCCCGGCTCGTGCCGGCGCTCCGGTTCTGTCGGCAATGCTGCCATCGGCCGCTGCGCGCATCGTCACCTCGGTTAACGATCAAACCGCACCGTCGCTGCTTGCCAGCTGCGGAACACAAGCCGCAGTCGCGATCCTGCGCCAGATCACCGACCCGAAACGAAGTCAGCTCATAAGTACCCTGCCGACAACGGTGGCAGTCGCTTCACGCTTGCTGCTGCACTATCCAGACGACTCAGTTGGCGCCTGGATCGATCCGGATATCATCGTGTTGCCGCCGGACACGACAGTCGCCGAAGCGATCGCACGCGTGACCAGCGGCAAAGAGCCGGAAGTGGAAATGGTGTTTTCGGTCGACCAGGAGCAGCGGCTGGTAGGTGCAATAAGCGTTACGGCGCTGCTTCGAGCGACCGGCGTTGCGAGGCTGACGAGTATTGTGCGAGAGCCCCAAACGGTGCTCACTGCGAGTGCCACGATCAGTGGCATGGCACGCCGGCGCGGCTGGCGACAATCGGCCGTCATGCCAGTCATCGATCGGAACTCGCGACTGATCGGTGTTCTGCACCGCGATGCGCTCGACCGTGCACTGGCGCGCGGAAATCGAACAATCCGTTATGACGACGGCGAGCCGATCGCGACCATCATGGCGCGCGGCTACTGGAATGCATTCGCCGTACTGACCCATGCATCCGTTTCTCTACTACCGCAGCCGAAACCTATTCTGGATAAGCAAACGTGAGTGACGCAACGCTTCCGGCGGTGCTGGCGCTGAACCAGCGATTTTTCCTGGATTTCCCACACGAGGCGGCGCGTCGTCTGGAAAGGATGGCCGCAACCGACGCCGCAGAGTTGCTCACTGGACCGACCGACCACTCGGCGGTTCGCGCCTGGCAGGAATTGTCACCGGACGCGGCGCAAGCTGTTCTCGAGCATTTGCCACCAGCAACCGCTGCGAGCTTTCTTGCCGAGTCCGAGCCTGCCGCCAGTGCCGCCGTGCTGATACGACTGTCGGCGGAACAGCGGGACCGCTGGCTGGCGACCCTCGACCCGCAGGTGGCGCGCGAACTTCGCGACTTGATGGATTATCCGGAGAACTCGGCCGGGCAGCTGATGGATCCGCGGGTAACCTATATACGCGATGACCTGAGCGTGGGCGACGCGCTCGAGCGGTTGCGGGCGATGAAACGCAGACGCATGCGCGAGTTGTTTGTGGTCGACGACAACGGTAACCTTACCGGGCGTGTCGAACTGCATGACCTCGCTGTTGCGGATCGCGCGTTGGCACTGAACGAAATCACGCGACCGCTGTTGGCCGTGGCGCAGGAGCTGGATCCGCGTGAAGACGTCGTCAACACATTGCAGCGCAGGCCGATTACGGAACTGCCGGTCATCAATCACGAGGGGCGATTCGTCGGTGTCATTCATCAGGATGTCTTGATGAGCGCCATCGAACAGGAAACCAGCGTCGACATTCAGACCATGGTCGGCGCGAGCCGCGACGAGCGTGCGCTGTCGGGTCCGATGTTCGCCGTTCGCAAGCGATTACCGTGGTTGCAGATCAATTTGCTGACCGCATTTCTCGCGGCGACCGTGGTCGGATTGTTTGAAAGCACCATCGCCAAGTTCACCGCGCTGGCGGTGTTGTTGCCGGTTGTAGCCGGTCAGTCTGGCAATGCCGGCGCGCAGGCACTCGCCGTGACCATGCGCGGCATCGTGTTGCGTGAGATCACTCTGCGTTCATGGCCACGCATGGTATGGAAAGAAGCCAGTGTCGGGCTGACAAATGGCCTGGCAGTCGCATTGACGACCGCAATCGGCGTCTGGTTGTGGAGCAAGTCGACCGGCCTCGTCATCGTCATCTCACTGGCGATGGTGATTTCAATGGTCGTGGCTGGCGTCGCCGGTGCGCTGACGCCAATACTGTTACGCCGTTTCGGCCAGGACCCGGCGCAGTCCTCGTCCATCGTGTTGACCACCGTGACGGATGTTGCCGGTTTTACGTCTTTCCTGGGAATCGCCACACTGCTGTCGCATATGCTGCAGCAATAGATCAGTCGCTTCGGTTCCCGATCGGTTCGGGGCACATGCGCATGCGAATCCGCCCAGCGCCAGCAGTTTGTTGAAAAAGCGACTGCGCCAGTAACTCGCTCATGCTGCCCTTGGGAACTTACGCCGCGGCGCCGTCCGATGGCGGCGTACCTGGGTCGGTTCCAGAAAATATTCCTGCTGTACTGCAGAAGAAATACTCTCAACCGATGCAATGATCCAAAGCAGCGTCTTGTGCAAGCCGCGCTGCACGACATCATCGATCGACATTACGTCCAGTTGATTGCGCAGATCTTCGAGTGCTGCGGACGAGCGTTCATTCTTCACCGCTTTGCCGCGCGGCCGCACCAGCTTGAGAAACTTCTGGGCCTGATCCAGCGATCGCGTCACTGAATGCGGGAATTCTTTCTCGAACAACAGAAACTCCGCAACGCGCTGCCCACTCAGTTCCCCCTGAGCGACTTTGAAATACGGCTCAATTGCCGAGCATGAACGCAGGATTGCCTGCCATTGGGCAATCTCTTTCGGCCACTCGATGCTGCGGCCAGTCGGTCCGAGCGCGTGATATTTGACGTCCAGAATGCGGGCGATCTGGGCTGCACGCTCGAGAGAAGTACCCAGCCTCATGAAGTGGTAGCCCTCTGACTGCAGCATTGTTTCCAGTGCGAAACCCTGAAACATCACGCACTGATCACGCAAGTACTGGTAGAACTCGAAGCGTTCGCGCTGATAACGGCGGCGACCGTCCGGACTGTTGAACCACAGCAACAAGCCATTGAGCGTCTCCCACATTTCGAGACTGATGGTCTCACGTATGGTGCGGGCGTTTTCCCGGGCGCGATCGAGCGAAGAGGCAATCGAGCTGGGATGTTGGCGATCCCAGCACAGGAACTCCTGAACCGTTTCGCCGTCGTCGCGATTTGTGTCCGTGGTTTTGGCTCGGAACTCTTTTTCGGCGCCTACCGCTAACACCAGCGGCCACCAACGCGGCACGTCGTCGAGATTCACATCGAGAACAAAGTTGACGTTGACATACAGAATACGCGCCAGATCCTCGACCCGCTCCATATAACGGGCGAGCCAGAAGGCGCTCTCGGCAACTCGGCTGATCATGATTATTTATCCTCCAGTACCCAGGTGTCCTTGGAACCACCGCCCTGGCTCGAATTCACCACATACGAGCCGCGCACCAATGCAACCCGTGTCAAACCGCCCGGCAACACCCAGGTGTCGTTGCCGCGCAGAACAAATGGACGCAGATCCAGCCGGCGCGGCGCCGGACCGCGCGGAGTCCAGGTCGGGCAGGCAGACAATTCAACCAGCGGCTGGGCAATGTAATTGCGCGGGTGGGCATTGACCTTCTTTACGAACTCGGCACGCTGCTGCTTGGTCGCTTTCGGACCAACCAGCATGCCATAGCCACCGGCTTCGTTAACGGCTTTAACGACCAGTTTTTCGATATTTTCCACGGTGTACTTGCGATCTGCCTTGCGCTCGCAAATGTAGGTCGGCACTTGCTCCAGTATCGGCTCTTCACCGAGGTAGTAGCGGATGATGTCCGGCACGAATGGATAAATCGCCTTGTCGTCAGCGACACCGTTACCAATACCATTGGCCAACACCACGTTGCCTTTGGCGTACGCCTCGACCAGCCCCGGCACGCCGAGCGTGCTGTCCTTGCGAAACACCTGCGGGTCGAGAAAGTCGTCGTCGATGCGACGATAGATACTGTCTACCGGCTGCAGGCCGCGAGTGGTCTTGGCATAGACGCGTTTTTTTGTAACCACTAGATCCCGCCCCTCAACCAGGTCACAGCCCATACGCCGCGCCAGGAAGCTGTGCTCGAAGTAAGCGGAATTGAAAACGCCGGGTGTGAGCACCACCAGGTTGGTGCGCCCGGGGATCGCAGAGGTCACGGCACGCCGCAATCGGTTCGGGTACTCTTCGACGGGAACCACGTTGTGCCGGTCGAACAACCGTGGAAAGGTTTTCTTCATCACGATACGG
>JBFKXV010000139.1:0-6787 GCA_041637935.1 Burkholderiales bacterium
CCCTTCTTGAAATTTCTCGCGTGTAATTTCCAGTCGGCAATAGATTGCCCGAAGTCAATTGACGGCACCCTCGATTACTGTGCAGCCAATTCCTCAAACAGCGCCATGGCCAATCGGAGCAGGGCCCAGTCGGGCCAGCGTGCTTGTCGAGGGTGCCCCGGTGTAGGCGCCGTTGCGTTCGATGTGTTGCTCAAGTCGCAATCCCGAAGATGGATGTGGCGGCGCGCGTATCCATCAGCTCGCGCATCGCGGCATTATCGGGCCGGTGTTGGAAGCGGCTGGCGGCATCGAGAACCATTGGCAACAGGTCGCGGTCGCCAACGGTATTGATGAATACATCGCCGCGGCCCATCACCCAGTGGATGGCGCGGTCGATGTCTTCCTGCGCCTCAAACGGTTGATACCAGGTGTTGCGGTTCTTCGCCGTGATGCCCCATGGCCCGCGCGCAATGGACTTGATTGTTTGCACTGCGACATTCTTTTCTTTGCACATCGCGATAAGTGTCTCGAAACCCTTTCGATAGCGCTCGTCGTTATACATGAGGAAGTTAAGCGGCAAGAGCACCGCATCGAAGTCGAACTGTTCGAGCGAGCGCTTGTGCATGGCGGCGATGGCCCAGGTGTGGCCGGTGATGCCGATGAAGCGGGTCAGCCCCTCCTCGCGCGCTTCGACCACGGCTTCGAGCGCGCCTTGCGCGCCGAACACCTGGTCCCAGTCGTCGGGATGCGCCATGGAGTGCAGTTGCAGCAAGTCGACCTGGTCAACCTGCAGCCGCTCGAGCGAGCGGTGGATCTCATCGCGTGCTGAGCGGTAGTCGCGCTGGCCGGTCTTGGTGGCCAGAAAAAATCGTTTTCGATGCTCGCGCATCCACGGCCCGATGCGCAGTTCCGAATCACCGTAACGCGGCGCGGTATCGATGTGGTTAACACCGTAATTGAGCAGCACCTCCAGCGTGGCGTCGGCTTGCGCTTGCGTGGCGCCATTCATAAAGGAAGCGGCGCCGAACACGGTAACGGTGCTGTCATGGCCGGTGCGGCCGAACGGGCGTTTTTCGATCATGTCACATTCCTGTGGCAGCAGATCGCTGACATTGGCTGCTTGTGCCGATCCAATTCATGGAATCAACACAATAGCGCCTGTCGTCTTTCTGGCTTCGATGAATCGGTGCGCGTTGGCGGCTTCGCTGAGCGGGAAGGTCTTGGCGACGTTGGCCTTGATGATGCCTTGTTTGAGCGCTGCGAAAAGTCCTTCGGCGGACGCGAGCATCGCACTGCGCGGTACGAGGTAATGCCAAATGGCGGGACGGGTAATGAACAACGAGCCCGGCACGCCAAGTTCATTGATGATATCAACAGGCTCCGGAGGGCCTGAGGCATGTCCATAGGCAGCGCACATACCACGCAGGCGCAGACATTTGAGTGACTGACGCAGCGTTGCTTTTCCGATTGACTCGTAGACTACGTGCACGCCCTCGCCTTTGGTGATGCCGCGCACTTCATCGACAAAGTCCCCCTTTGAATAGTTAATGGTGTGGTGGCATCCGAGATCTTTCGCAATGCGCGCTTTCTCCTCGGTGCTGACGGTTCCAATCACCGTCGCGCCGAGGTGGCGGGCCCACGGGCACAACATATGCCCCATGCCCCCCGCGGCGGCATGGATGAGCACATAGTCACCCGGCTTGACCTGGTAGGTTTCGTGCAGCAGGTACTGGGCGGTAATTCCCTTGAGGAGTACTGAAACCAGCTCTTCATCACTCAGTCCGAGATCGTCAGGGACTTTGACGAGCTTCTCAGCGGGATAGATCTGTTCTTCCGCGTACGCGCCAAGCGGTGGCTGGAAATGACAGACCTTGTCGCCTACCGCACACACGGTGACATCCGGTCCGGTTTCGACCACTGTGCTGACTGATTCGAGACCAACGATCACCGGCGGGTCTCCAACGACTAAAGGATGCGGTATGCCGGCACGATGATAGGTATCGGCAAAGTTGACCCCGATCGCGACATTTCGGATCCGGACCTCTCCCGCGCCCGGTGATCCGATTTTCACTTCCTCCCAGACGAAGTTCTCAGGACCGCCCTTCTGGTGAATCACTTGCGCCATTACCATCGCTCGCACCTCCCCCTTCGTTAGCCACCTGATTGTAACCGGTGGTCTGTGCCTATGGGACAGACCACGTTCTATTGGCGATGCGTCTCGGGTACTTGTACGGCGCGCATCGCAAGCGGCCGATACATGTCTATGTTATGTTCTGTTTTGCATCGATGTTCTGTGCGTATCAATTTTGTGTATGAATCAATCTTTTGCGTGCATCGATGTTTTGCGTGTATCTGAACAGATGCGCGTGTGACAGGCGCATGGCGCTGAAATGGGCATCGTGCGTCTTATTGCTACGGTAAGACAGCGCCGAGCGAGCGACCTATGTTGTGGGCCGCGGACAAGCGCGATGACGAGCCGCAGTATTCAAGTTGGTAAAACAAAATTCAAGGAGGAAACGGTTATGTCGATCAGGAGTCTTTGTTTCGGACTGTTGGCGAGTGCGGCCGTGGTAATTGCGCCGCCATTCATCAGCAGCGTTGCGGCGCAAAACATGGTCACTGAGGGGATGTTATTGAACGCCCAGAATGACTCCGACAACTGGCTAATGGCCATTGGCAACTACACCGGCAATCGGTACAGCAAGTTGAACCAGGTTAATACCCGCAACGTCGGCAAGCTGGTGCCGAAATGGATTTTTTCTCTGGGAACACTTGATGCCCAGAACACCACGCCGGTGGTGCATAACGGCGTTATGTATGTGACCGCCTCGCATGGTCGCACCTACGCGCTGAACGCCGAAAACGGCACTGAAATCTGGCGATACGTTCATCAGCTGCCCGAGGAAGTTGGCGGCCATATGTGCTGCGATATCGGCAACCGGGGCGTTGCGATCTACGGCGACAAGGTCTTTGTCGCCACGCCTGACGCCCATGTGGTTGCGCTCGATATGAAAACCGGCGAAGTGGTCTGGGATGTCACCCTCGGAAAGTGGGAGCACGCCTACACGATGACCGTGGCACCACTCGTAGTGAAAGGCAAGGTCGTTGTCGGCATGTCCGGCGCCGAGTACCCAACCCGTCTGTGGATAGAGGCACTTCATGCAGACACCGGCAAGCAGGCATGGCGGACCTATACGATTCCGGGTCCGGGCGAGCCCGGCCATGATACGTGGGGAACAACCGACGCGGCGATGCATGGCGGTGCCTCGGCCTGGATCACCGGCTCATACGATCCTGAACTCGACATCCTCTATTGGGGTACCGGCAATCCCAATCCCGATTGGGACGGTACCGTGCGCCCGGGCGACAATCTCTATTCCAATGCCACCCTGGCTTTGGATCCGGACAACGGCAACATCAAGTTCTACTTCCAGTACACGCCGGCCGACGTCTGGGACTACGACGGCAACAACGAGCCGGTTCTGGTCGACTACGGCAATGAGAAAGTCTGGCTCCACGGCGACCGTAACGGATTCCTTTATAAAATCGACCGGACTAACGGTAAGTTCCGCTATGGCGTGCCGATCTCGAAGGTCAATTGGACCACCGGCTTTACACCCGAAGGCCGCCCCATCTGGAACATGGACAAAGTCCCCACCTACGACTACGAAGCCAAGGACATCTGTCCGGCTTCGGAAGGCGGAAAGTGGTGGAACCCGATGACGGTCAATCCAGAGACCGGCTGGGTGTTCGTGCCGAGTCGTGAAATTTGCGTCGACATCAAGAGCGCACCCCTTGGCGAGGGCCTCAATCCCGATGTGCGCACCCTTGGTGACCCCTATTGGGGAATCGGCACCATTAGCTGGCGCACCGGCTACGGCCAACTGGTTGCATTCGACGGTCGCACCGGCAAGAAAATGTGGACGGTCAAGGACCGCTCGCCGTTCACCAGTGGTCTGCTGTCGACCGGCGGCGGACTGGTGTTCGCCGGCACGCCAGAGGGCGAGTTCCGGGCCTACAATCAGAAAAATGGTCAGCAACTATGGTCGTTCCAGACTGGCTCGGGAATTTTTGGCAGCCCGTCAACTTACAAGGTGAATGGAAAGCAGTACATCGCCGTGCCTTCGGGCTTTGGCGGATGGACCGGCTGGGCCCACTTCGGTGAGGGCGGCGCGCCCTGGCTCAAGGACGGTCGAAAGGGTGGAATCATCATCGGCTTCGGCCTGCCCTGATCCAGTCTGTGGTCAACGGTCGCTGTAACTCGACCGTTTGAAATATCGCCTCGGGAAGTCTTGATCTTCCCGAGGCGCTTTTTTCCGCGAAACTGCCGGACAGCAGTGACCGGCCGATTTAGAGGTAACACCGAGACATGATCGGAAGAACTGTTCTTTGCCTTGTTTCCCTTGTACTGGCATTGCCGGTATTCAGCCTTGCGGCCCATGCGGGCGCCGGTGATATTGATGCTGCCGACGAAGCGAGTTCAACGGCAACAGCCCGCCTCGAGCGCAACCCCTATACCGGCGATGCGGCGGCTATTGAGGAAGGCAAAAGTTTGTGGCGCAAGACCGGCTGTTACGCCTGCCATGGCGGTGTCGCCGAAGGGGGCGTTGGCCCCAGTCTGATTGATGACCAATGGGTATTTCGGCCAACCGACAAGACCCTGTATAAGGCGATTGCCGAAGGTCGCAGAGGCACGACGATGAAAGCCTGGAAAAAGAAACTCAATCCGGATGAGATCTGGAAAGTCGTTGCCTACATTCGCTCTCTTTATCAAGGCGACCCGAACAAGATCATCTGGTGACCGGGTGCAAGCGCTCCCGGTCCGGGCTACGCGCTTATCAATTCGTTAAAAAGGCTCCACCACGAAGGCACCAAGAACACCAAGAAAAGTAAAAATTAAAAGCTTCACCGCGGAGCGCGCCGAGGGCGTAGAGAAAATTGGAGGAAAGCGGCGGTACTAGTCCCCGGGATACGCTTTGCTCCTCCCGGGCTACGCACTGTTTTCACGCCGGCGGTCAGAACGCGTTTGCGTTCAGGAACTGCAGGAGAGCATCGAGCAGCCGGCGCGGGTGCGCGCCCAATCCGGGCGGCGCGCGGCGAAGGCGTCGTGGCCGGGTTGGTCATCGTAGGGGCGGCGCATCACGTCGAGTAGTTCGTGAATGCCGGCATAGTCGCCCTGCTCTGCCCGGTCGATGGCCTGCTGCGCGAGGTAGTTGCGCAGCACGTATTTCGGATTAGCCTTGCGCATTTTTTCGCGGCGCTGCTCTGGCTTGAGCGTATCTTCGCGCAGGCGCGCGGCATAGCGCGAAAGCCATTCATTGAATTCCGCTTCCGCCTTGTTTCGTTTGGCTTCGTCGTAGAACGCGCCTTCGAGCGGCGACAAAGTCGGTTTTTCTGTGTCGACATCTGACAGTGCGCGGAAGAAGATGGTCATGTCGACTTCGGCGGCGTGCATCAAACCATGCAGGCTTTGCATGAGCATGATGTCGTCATCGCGGCATTCGGCCAGACCGAACTTGGCGGCGATGTCGTTGCGAGTAGCTTCGTTGTAGGTATCGATGTAACGCTGCAGTCCGGCTTCCAGAGGTTCCGTCGACGCAAACGCGGGTGCCAATGCATTGGCCAGCTGCCCGAGGTTCCAGTACGCAATTTCGGCCTGCTGGCCGAAGCGGTACCGCCGCCCGCCGGCGTCAGTGGTGTTGGGCGTCCAGTCCGGGTCGAAATTATCGATCCATCCGTACGGGCCGTAGTCGATGGTGAGCCCGAGGATGGAGAGGTTGTCGGTGTTCATGACACCATGCACGAAACCCACACGCATCCAGTGCGCGATTGTCCGCGCAGTGCGCTCGCAGACCTGGCCGAACCATTCGGCATGGAGTTCTTCATCGCTAATTCCTCGACTAGTTACTGAACTAGTGACGGATAATTCCGGAAAGTCGCGGTCGATAGTGAAGTCGATCAGTTTTTTGAGCAGTTCGTGATCGCCGCGCGAGGCCGGCAACTGGAAGTTGCCAAGGCGGATGAACGACGGCGCCACGCGGCAGACAATGGCGCCAGTTTCGGCTTCGGGCCGGCCATCGTAGAACATGTCGCGGATGACTTTTTCGCCGGTGGTCACCAGACTCAGCGCGCGGGTGGTCGGCACGCCGAGATGGTGCATCGCTTCGCTGCAAAGAAACTCGCGGATCGAGGAGCGCAGCACGGCACGGCCATCGGCGCTGCGCGAGTACGGTGTGCGCCCGGCGCCTTTCAATTGCAGCTCCCAGCGCTGGCCTTTTTGATTGATGACTTCGCCAAGATTGATGGCGCGGCCATCGCCCAGCTGGCCGGCCCAGCTGCCGAACTGGTGGCCGCCGTAGTTGGTCGCGTACGGTTCCATACCTTCGATCAGCGCGTTACCGCCGAACACCTTGGCGAAATCCGGCGAAGCAATGTCGCTCTCGTCGATGCCGAGGATGGCCGCGACTTCCGGCGAGTGGGCGATGAGTTTTGGTTCAGCCACGGGGGTCGGCTCAACACGCGAATACAGCGCCTTGTGTACCTGGCGCACGCGCGGACCGCTTTCCGGGTCTGCGGGTAGTTCGCGCACGAAGCGATTATCAAATTGCAGTGATTGCATCATGTCAGTCAGTAACGTGTGTGCAGTCAGACCATCGGCCAGCCAATGAATTCCCCCATTCTATAGGGGGTTGGCGCACGCATCTCGAGGCAGCTTGCCAGACGCGCCGCCTTGCGGCGTAGAATCGGCGCTATGCCTAAAGCGAAACTGTATTCTCCGGAATCAAACACGCCTTATGCGCTCAGCCGC
>JBFKXV010000140.1:0-6752 GCA_041637935.1 Burkholderiales bacterium
ATGCGATAGAAACCCTTCACCGCAAAGGCACGAAGACGCAAAGTCACACAAAGAAATACGAGTTCATGTCCTTCCAGCTTGCTGTTACTTGGTGCCCTTGGTGTCTTCGTGGTGAAGATTTTTGTTCCGCACGGCTAAATGAGCGGCTGGAGATTCATACGTACCCACAGAAAAGCCGGGAGAACCAAAAAAATAGGGCGGGGATGAACCCCGCCCTACTTGTTACTGCTGTCTGATTCGGTAGGTCAGAGACCTCCGGAAATCAGAGTGAGAACACCATCAGGTTACCGGCATCGGTCGGCATGCTGCTGAACGGCTCGCCGAACAGACCCGGGTAGTTACCCGAAACGTGTGATCCCCATCCGGTCACGACAGCGATGTACTGCTTGCCGCCAACCATGTAGGAGATGGTGCCGCCGTGGTGGCCGAGACCGTTGTTGTGTTGCCACAGCAAGCGGCCGTTACGGGCATCAAACGCCATGAACATGCCGTCGGCGCCAGGTACGAACACCAGGTTGCCCTTGGTGGCCAGCAGAGATGCAAGTACCGGGTACTTGAGCTCGACGCGCCACTTCATCTTGCCGGACAGCGGATCACGTGCCTGAATCGTGCCGTAGGCAGCGCCAACCGGTGTGCCGTCAACTTTTTGCTTCGGCGCGACAGAGGTCCAGCTCGCGCCAAAGTAGGCCTGACCGGAGTAGTCGTCCGGACGCTCCGGATTCACCACTTCGATGTCGAAGCACCATTCCTGGGTGACGATGTAGTGCAGACCCAGGTTCGGGTTGAATGCACCAGTGTTCCACGACAGCGCGCCGTCGATTGCCGGGCAGACGTCGGTGTGCTTGCCTTCCGGCAGTTCACGACGGCCAACCAGGCGACCATCACGGGTTACGCCTTTGATGTAGTTGTAGGTTTCGCCGACCATGTAGGCGTTATGCACCGCCAGTTCGTTACCACCACCGACGGAGTCGGGATCGTAAACGAACATGATGCCGCCCTTGTTCGGATGGACCATATAACGCTTGCCGCCTTTTTCCATCAGCAGGAATTCACCCGTTGCCGAGTCGAAATCCCATGCGTCGTGCGGCATTTCCTGGAAGTAGGCAGACAGTTCACCGGTGTCGGCATCGAGCACCACCACAGACGAGCTGTACAGGTTCAGGCCCGGACGCGGACCCGCGTTCATCCAGTCTTCACCGATGTAGTCATAGTCAGGCGCCGGATTAGCGGTACCCCACCATACGGTGTTTTGCTTCGGATCGTAGGTGCCGGTCATCCAACCACCGCCGCCACCGATCTTCCACGAGTCATTGCCCCAGGAATCACGCGAGCGCTGATCACCACCGATGGTGTCGAACTGCCAGCGAACTTCGCCCGACCTTGCGTCGACTGCGAAGATCGGTCCGCAACAACCGGACAGTTCACCGCCGTTGGCGCCGATCAGGACCATGTCCTTGACGACCAGCGGCGCGCCGGTAAAGCCCTTGTTGCCCTTGGCGACGCCCATGATCTCGTTGTCCCAGGCAACTTCGCCGGTGTCCTTTTGCAGGGCGATCATGCGGCCGTCGGTGGTCGCGATGTACACGTGGCCATGACCAATGGCCAAACCGCGGTTATACGGGTTGTAGAAGGTACCTTCGGCACGCTCCTGGTCAATCTTGGCTTGATAGTGCCAAATCGGAGCGCCGGTAGCACCATTCAGTGCCCAGATGGCACCAGACGTGCCGGTGTAGTAGAGAACCCCGTCGACTGCCAGAGGGAAGCCCTGCAGGCCGCGCTTGCTCGCCGCTGGCGTGTGCTGCCATGCCAGGCGCAGGTTGCTGACGTTACTGGTGTTGATTTGGTCCAGGCCGCTGAAGTGCCAGCCGGTGAAGTCCTTGTGATACATGATCCAGTTGTTTGGATCTTTGTCGGCATTCAGAAGCCTGTCCCAGGTGACATCAGCTGCCACGGCCTGGGAAGCAAAGCCGACGAACGCTGCAGCAGAAATGGCTTTGACAGCCGCTGCGCTTGTCCAACGTGTCATAACTCTCTCCCGTTATGTTGTCGAAAATGGGTTTGCGCCCTTAACGACGGGCTTCAACCCATTAATTAGGATTTAGATCCTCCAGTGCCGTTACGCTCGGATGTGCTTTGTTTTCGTGCACTACCAGTAACGGCAGGAGAAACCCGGTGCAAATGTAGCGTTTAGACACTGTCTTTGCAAGGGTAGCAAGGTGTTTTAGCTGGCATTTTTTGTTGTTTTTCTTAGGATGTAGCTGGTTGATGCAGTGCACCAATTTGTCCTGGATCAAACTTTGTGTTTGTGTACCTGTTGTGCAACTCCGGAGGGTCTGTTTTTGATCCGCGTGACGGACAAAATTTCACTAAGTGAAACGGAATTGGAATGGCAGTTTGTCCGGGCTTCCGGCCCAGGCGGGCAGAATGTCAACAAGGTGTCTTCGGCAGTCGAGCTGCGATTCGACGTCGAAGCGACCCAGTGTCTCGACAGTGAGGTCAAGGCACGCCTGCGCAAGCTCGCCGGCCATCGAATCAGCGCCGACGGCGTGCTGGTCATCCAGGCGCGGCGGTTCCGCTCGCAGTCGCGAAACCGCGACGACGCCTTGCAGCGCCTGGTCGGGTTGATCCAGGGCGCGGCGCGCAGGCCGCGCGTGCGCAAGGCCACCGCGCCAAGTGCGGCGGCAAAACGCAGGCGCGTCGAGCAGAAGAAAAAGCGCGCCATCATCAAGAGCCGGCGCAGCGCCGTGCGCGACTTCGAATGAGCATTGACGCAAAATGACGGTTGCCGCATCGAGCAGACGTCGAGCCGGCAATAACCCGGGAGCGCTTGCGAACAACTGATCAGATGAAATGCGTAATCACGATCGAAGATCTGAATCGGCAAATCACCGTCGAACAAGACGAATTGCTGCTCGCCGCGCTGCTCTCGCGCGGCGTGCGTTTTGCCTACAATTGCCAGAGTGGCAACTGCGGCGCCTGCAAATGCCGGCTCGTCTCAGGCGAGGTGCGGGAGTTCGAGTTTTCTGATGAGGCACTGTCACAAGTTCAACGCAGCGAAGGCATCATCCTCGCCTGCAGAAGCCAGGCGCGCAGTGATCTGACCATAAGACTGGGGGGAACAGAACCGGATTCGGCCTGACAATCTGACAGCGCTCGCCGCACTGGCTTGCGCCGGGTCTTAATATTTGCACTGGTTCTTATTTGCATCAGTTCTTATTTGCACCGGTTCCTATTTGCACCGATCGTCGTTTACACCTATTGTTGTCCGGATCGATTGTTTCCAGTACGAATTTCTGCTGACACGAATGGCTTCTTACACGAATTGCCAATCAAGCCGATTGTTTATTAATACACGATTGTTTACGAATAGAATGGCGCTTCAGTGAAGCGCCGTAGTGAGCAGGATTGCCCGGCAGTTGTCGATGAATACCGCCTCTATGAATACCGGTTTGATGAATACCGCCTCTATGAGTACCGCCTCTATTTAGTATCGCCTCTATGAGTACAGCCCAGAGCTACGTTTTTGAGCCGGCACCACCGCCGGCAATCCCCGTCAGCGGACAGCAAGCGCGCTTTCCGGTACGGCGGATATATTGTGTCGGCCGCAACTACGCGGCGCACGCCCGCGAGATGGGTAAAGACCCTGATCGCGAGCCGCCATTTTTCTTCATGAAGCCGGCCGATGCCATTGTGGCGGGTGGCGGCGCGGTGAAATACCCGCCGGGTACCCGCGAGCTGCATCATGAAATCGAACTGGTGGTCGCGTTGCACCGCGGCGGGTGCAATATCGCGGCGGCCGACGCGCTGGAGCATGTTTACGGATACGCCGTCGGACTGGACCTGACGCGGCGCGACCTGCAATCGGAAGCGAAAAAACTCGGACGGCCGTGGGACTTTGGCAAGTCTTTCGACCAGTCGGCACCAATCACGGCCATCTATCCCGTGGCGACGCATGGACACCACGCGTCGGACAAGATTACGCTGGCGGTCAACGGCGAAGTGCGCCAGCGGGGCGATTTATCAGAGATGATCTGGAGCGTGCCCGAGACGATTGCCTACTTGTCGCAATACTATGAATTGGCGCCGGGCGATCTGATTTTCACCGGCACGCCGGCCGGCGTCGGCGCCGTGGGACCGGGCGACAAGCTGGTTGGTCAAGTCGAGGACCTCGCTGAACTGAGTATCGAAATCGTTGCCTGAACAACAAGCAGAATGCAGGAGGTGGAGTGATGCACGAAGCAATTGGAAAAACCTGGCTCGAAGTCGCGCTGAACGGCGCATGGACGAGGAAGCGCCAGCCGGGCATTCCGATCAGTGTCGAAGAAATTGTCGAGCAGGGTATCGCCTGTGTGAATGCCGGCGCATCGATTGTGCACCTTCATGCGTACGACGAAGCGACCGGCCAACAGAAGGATGATCCGGAACTGTACAAGCGCATCATCGAGGGTATCCGTACCAAAGTCGATGCCATTGTCTACCCGACTGTACCGGCCGCGGGATTGAATCCGATCGAGGGCGGCAGCACCGCCCAGCAGCGTTACGCGCACATTGAGGAGCTCGCCAAGGCCAAGCTGCTCGAGTGGGGTGTTGTCGATCCCGGTTCGTGCAACTTTGCTCACTACGACGACTTGCAGAAAGACAAACCCGGCTTCGTATACACCAATTCCGAGGAAGACATCCGCCACGGGCTGCAACTGGCGCGGCGTTACGGTTTTCATCCGAGCTTCGCGATCTACGAACCGGGCTTTGCGCGGCTCGGCGCGAGTTTGCATTGGCGCGAGAGCTGCCCCGATCCGATCTACCGCCTGATGTTCTCGCGTGGCTATGCATTTGGGTTTCCGCCGGAGGATTACGCAATCACGGCCTACCTGAACTTGCTGGACCAGGTTGCACCAGGCTGCAACTGGATGATTTCCGGTCTCGATGTTGATGTGTTGCCGCTGGTGCCGCGCGCGGTGACCGAGCGGGGCCATGTGCGTGTCGGTCTGGAGGATGCACCGTTTGGATGTGAACGCAGCAACGTCGAACTGGTCGAGGAGGCGGCGCGGCTGATTGAAAACGCTGGCGGCGCGCTGGCAACAGCGGCCGACGTACGCATTGCCAGCTCGGCCGATGCGCTCGAGGAGTCGTCGGCCTGACCGGCCTCGTTTGAACGAATTCAAGAACCAGGGAATCTGGGAAACCAGTAATCTTGAGTAACAAGGATTAACGACCGTGAAAAGCAGCAGAATCGGCATCACCATGGGCGATCCCTCGGGCATCGGGCCGGAGATCATTGTCGCCACGCTCGCCGAAATGTCCGACGAGGCACGCAGTCAGTCTGCCGTCATCGGCAACTTCGACCTGCTGCGCCGCGCCGATTCGGTACGTGGCACCAAGCTATCCTTCGTCGAAGGCGTTGACGCCGCCAACGGCAAGGTTCCCGTCATTCATGTTGCGACCAAAGACCAGGACCAGATTACCGACGGCAAGGCGACGGCGGCGGGCGGCGAAGCGGCGTACCGTTATGTCGAGAAGGCGGTGCAGTTGTGCCTTGCAGGCGATATTTCGGTGATCGTCACGGCGCCGCTGAACAAGGCGGCAATGCATTCGGCTGGTCACCATTATGACGGGCATACCGAACTGCTGGCCGAACTCACCGGCGCGAAATCCTCGTTCATGTTGTTGGCGGGCGACAAGCTCAACGCGGTGCACGTCACCACCCACATGTCGTTGCGTAACGCTGCGGTCAAGCCGACCATCGAGCGCGTGCTGGCTACGATACAGGCCGGCCATGCGCATTTCCGCGAACTTGGTTACGAACACCCGCGGATTGCCGTTGCCGGCCTCAATCCGCACTGCGGCGAAGAGGGCATCTTTGGCGACGAGGAACAAACCCGCATCGCACCGGCAATTGAAGCGGCAAGGAAAGAAGGTATCGACGTGCAGGGACCGATCTCCGGCGATACTGTTTTTTATCGAGCACTGAAGGGTGAGTTCGATCTGGTCGTTGCCCAGTACCACGATCAGGGCCATATTCCGACCAAATTGATTTCCTTCGACGAGACGGTGAACGTCAGTCTCGGATTACCGATCAGGCGTACCTCGGTCGACCACGGCACCGCGTTCGACATTGCGTGGCAGGGAATAGCCAACAACGCCAATATGAAATCGGCCATTGCCTATGCGCGGCGTATGGCTGATCAGCAGGCTGCATAATCGTGGCGGGCGACTCCATCGGGCGTGTATTGATCGTTGCTGATGATCTGACTGGCGCACTCGACAGCGCCGGCGCCTTTGCCTCTGAAGGTATCCCGACAAAAGCGGTCGCCCAGACGCTTGCAAGCAAACCGGAAGCGGCGCGCACGGCGCAGGTGGTCGCCATCAATACGGCTTCGCGGCACTTGCCGGCCGATAAGGCGGCAGAGCAGGTGCGTTGGTGCGCCCGGCAGTTTGCTGGACAGCGGTTCGACTACATCTACAAGAAAGTTGACTCGACACTGCGTGGCAACGTGGTCGCCGAGACGGTGGCACTAATGGACGCCTGCGGCCGTGGTGTCGCGCTGGTGGCGCCGGCATTCCCGGCCCAGGGCCGCACTGTGGTGAATGGCATCGTGCATGTCGAAGGCGTGCCGCTGGCGCAGACCGGGTTCGCCAGCGACGCCTTGTCGCCACCGCCGCTGGCGCCTTTGGGTGAAGTGTTCGGCAGTGTGATCGGGCGCGACCATGTCAAGGCGTGGCGGCACGGCGAGGCAATGACGTGGCCGGAGATC
>JBFKXV010000141.1:0-6750 GCA_041637935.1 Burkholderiales bacterium
CAGGCATTGGCAAAGCGTCTGGCGGAACCCGACGGTCCGCAAGTTGTCCTTGTTCTGCCGCTCGAAACGTCGGGCTGGTTATCGCAACAGTCAATGGATGTGATGCGCGTTGCGTCGATTCGACGTTTGCGGGAGGCTGACAAAGGCGGGCGATTCGCGGTCTACTTTCCGGATAAACCCGACCTCGGCGAGCACTCCATCAATCTCCATGCCAAGCTCATGATCATGGACGACCGGTTTGCCAGAGTGGGTTCTTCGAACCTGAACAACCGGTCGATGGGGCTCGACACGGAGTGCGATGTCGCGCTTGAAGCAGCCGAGCATGAGTCCGACGTGCAGCGATCGATACGCGCTTTTCGCAACCGGCTGCTGGCCGAACATCTTGACTGTGACCCGGGAGAAGTGGATGCAAAAATTGCCCAGACAGGATCACTGCTGGAGGGAATCGAAGCGTTACGGGGGGCGCCGCGGACCTTACGCGCACTGGAGCCGAAACTACCCGAACCCGATGAACGCCTGCTGCGCGACATTCGGCTGGCTGACCCCGAGCGGCCAGTCGACTCGGAAACCTTATTAAAGCATTTCGTGCCGGAAAAACAGGCTAAACCAGCAGGCTTGCGAATTCTGCGTTGGGTTGTGGTGCTGCTGGCCCTGGTGGCTCTGGCGGCTGCCTGGCGGTTCACACCTTTGAGCGGATTGCTCGACGTGGCCGCGCTCGAGCAATTCGCTCAACAGTGGCGCGGTTCAGCGATCGCGCCGCTGGCGGTGATCGCGGCTTTCGTTGCCGGCGGTCTGCTGGTCGTGCCGGTGACGGCAATGATTGTCGTCTCAGTACTCATTTTCGAGCCTGTGGCGGGCTTCAGTTACGCGCTGGCAGGATCGCTCATCAGCGCGTTGACCGGATACGCCATCGGTACCAGACTTGGGAAAAACACGGTGCGCCAGTTTGCCGGTACAAAGCTCAACGAAGTCAGTCGTGCGTTGGCGAAACGGGGTGTATTGACGATGCTGGTGGTACGCGTCGTTCCGGTGGCGCCTTTCACCGTCGTCAACCTGGTTGCCGGCGCATCGCACATACGCTTTCGTGATTTCGCGCTTGGCACCGTATTTGGCATGGCGCCCGGTATCCTGGGTATTACAGTGGTGATCGATCAAGCGGCGAAAGCAATTAAGTCACCCGACTGGCAAACCGTGCTGACCATGGTCGTTGTGGCAGCGTTGGTCATCGGCGCGGGTTATCTGTTGTCGAGGCGGTTACTGGCAATGGCAGGAGAGGGCGACGATGACTCTAGCGACGAGAACGAGCAGCGCAATTCACCGCGCAATAAATAGCGCAATAAATAGCGCAGTGCGGTGAGTCTCGGTCTGGCCAGCTACAACATCCACCGTTGTTATGGTGGCGATGGCCTTCACCGGCCTGAACGTGTCAGGCAAGTTCTGCGGGATATCAACGCCCAAATCATTGCGTTGCAGGAAGTCGAGTTACTTCACGATGCACCGGAGTTGCTCGACTACTTGTGCGAAGGAACTGATTTGACTGCCGTGCGGGGCCTTACGCTGACGCGCGACGCGGGTGACTACGGCAACGCATTGCTGACCTCGTTGCCGGTCGAGTCGGTGCATCGTATCGATCTCAGTTTCCGTAAGCGCGAGCCGCGCGGTGCCTTGCAAGTGATCTTGCGGTACGGTGAATTCCGTCTCTGTGTGGTGGCAACGCACCTCGGATTACGAGCCGGCGAGCGACGCGCGCAGCTTCGGCGTCTGCTGCATGCTCTGCAAAAGGCCGAGGCATCCCCCCGAGCGCCGGACGCGACCGTATTGATGGGTGACCTGAACGAGTGGTTGTGGTGGGCCCGATCACGTCGCTGGCTGCGCAAAGTGTTTACCGAGACGCGTACGCCGGCGACTTTTCCGGCCCGATGGCCGCTGCTTTCACTCGATGTCATTGTCGCTCGCCCGGCAGGCGTGCTGCGCGACGTGCGGGTGGTCAACAACCCGTTGGCACGGATTGCGTCAGACCACCTGCCATTGGTCGCAACACTGGACGTTGCGGCATATCGGCACACGCAAACACCTGCAGCGTAGCGATCTGCCGCTGCGGCGTTGCGACTATGCGCTGCTGCACTTGATGGTCAAGATCAACGCGAAAAAGCGCATCCGGCCCGCAGCTGTTAGCACAGCATTACCGCCTGTTCGACACCACAGGTCCAATACGCCTTCCGAACTAGTACTCCTGGCTGACCGGCATCTCGGCGCCTAGGTCGTTTATCTACCGCCTGCGCTGCTTCGGACGAATACCGCCGTCGACACGCCCTGCCTATCCTTGCGGTAACTGGCTTCGGAGGGATTTGATGGATTCGCACAAGAAAAAACAGATTTCGGTCCTTGCGGTCAGCACGCTCGCATTCACCATCTGCTTCATGGTGTGGATGATGTTCGGCGTGATCGGCATTCCGATCAAGCAGGAACTGGCACTTAACGCCACCCAGTTCGGGATTCTCACCGCGACGCCGGTGCTGACAGGCTCGTTATTCCGTGTGCCACTCGGTATGTGGACTGACAAATACGGCGGGCGCATCGTTCTGATGGGCACCCTGGTGGTGCCAATCATTCCCATTTGGTTGATTGGTCACGCCACGCAGTATTGGCAATACCTCGTTCTCGGACTCTTCGTTGGTATCGCCGGTGCGTCTTTCTCGGTAGGCACGCCCTACGTTGCGCGTTGGTTCACACGCGGACGTCAGGGATTTGCGATGGGTATCTTCGGCGCCGGCAACGCGGGCGCAGCGCTCAACAAGTTTGTGGCGCCAGCGGTGGTGGTGGCCTATGGCTGGACAGCGGTGCCCAATGTCTACGCGTTGTCGATGTTCCTCATGGCGATCATCTTCTGGATGTTCTCCTACGATGATCCGAAGCACCGGGTTCACGCAAGTGTGACCTGGCGCCAACAACTGTCGGCGCTCAAGGACCCGACTGTCTGGAAGCTGTCCCAGTATTACTCGATTGTGTTTGGTGGCTATGTCGCGCTGGCGCTATGGATGACGCAATACTACATTGGCGAATACGGCCTGGACATTCGCGTTGCCGCATTGCTAGCTGCCGCGTTCTCGTTACCGGGCGGTGTGTTGCGCGCGCTCGGCGGGTGGTTATCGGACAAGTACGGCGCGCATACGGTCACTTGGTGGGTGATGTGGGTGAGTTGGATTTGCCTGTTCATTTTGTCCTACCCGCAGACCGATTTCACCATTTTCACTGTCGATGGCCCGAAAACTTTTCACATTGGTCTGAACGTGTGGATATTCACGTTTCTGATGTTTCTGATTGGCATGGCCTGGGCCTTCGGTAAGGCATCGGTATTCAAGTACATCTCCGACGAGTATCCCGACAACATCGGCGTGATTTCCGGAATCGTCGGGCTGGCGGGTGGTCTTGGTGGATTCATTCTACCCATCATGTTCGGCGCACTTCTCGACCTCACCGGCATTCGCTCGAGCTGCTTCATGCTGATGTACGGCGTGATCTGGGTATCGCTGATCTGGATGTATTTCACCGAGGTGCGCCGCACCGAAGTCATTGGACCACGTGCTACCGGATTCAAACTCAAAGGTTGATGATCGAATAAGGAGTCGTGGGCATGGCATCGCATTTACTGAATCGCTGGGAGCCGGAGAACGCATCTTTTTGGGAGAGTGAAGGGAAGCGCGTTGCGAGCCGCAACCTGTGGATTTCGATTCCCGCTTTGCTGCTCGCTTTTGCCGTCTGGATGGTGTGGAGCGTTGTGGTGGTGAACCTGCCCAACATCGGGTTCAAGTTCAGCACCAATCAGTTGTTCTGGCTCGCGGCCATTCCTGGATTGTCCGGCGCCACGTTGCGCATTTTCTATTCCTTCATGGTGCCGATCTTTGGCGGCCGGCTATGGACGACGTTGAGCACCGCCTCGCTCGCCATTCCTGCATTGTGGATGGGTTTTGCGGTTCAAGACCCGACCACGCCATACCCGACTTTTCTGGTGATTGCGTTGCTGTGCGGTTTTGGCGGCGGCAACTTTGCCTCCAGCATGGCCAATATCAGTTTCTTCTATCCGAAAGCGCAGCAGGGTACCGCGTTGGGACTGAATGCCGGCTTGGGAAATCTCGGCGTGTCGGTGGTTCAATTCACTGTGCCGATTGTCATCACCATGGCAGTGTTTGGTGCTCTCGGTGGTGAGCCACAGATGTGGACCAAAGGTGACATCAGCAAGCAAATGTGGCTGCAAAATGCCGGCTTCTTCTGGGTGCCATTCATCATCGCGGTATCTGTCGCCGCATGGTTCGGCATGAACGATCTTGCTACCGCCAAGGCGTCGTTTGCCGATCAGTCGGTCATATTCCGGCGCAAACACAACTGGCTGATGTGTTGGCTGTACATCGGGACGTTTGGATCCTTTATTGGCTACTCGGCCGGGTTTCCGCTTCTGATCAAAACCCAGTTCGTCGGTGTTGATCCGACGCAGTACGCGTTTCTTGGGCCGATGGTCGGGGCCCTGATCCGCCCCGTGGGCGGCTGGGTTTCGGACAAGCTGGGTGGTGCCCGCGTGACATTCTGGAACTTCATTGTCATGGCACTGGCGGTCGTAGGCGTGCTCTGGTTCCTGCCATCGGGTCCAAGTGGCGGCAGTTTCTGGGGCTTTTTCGCAATGTTCATGTTGCTGTTCCTGACGACCGGTATCGGCAACGGTTCGACGTTCCGCATGATCCCGATTATTTTCCGCACGCTGCACGAACGCTGGAGTGTGGATGCATCAGAAAGCAGCAAGGCAGAAGCCATGCGCAATGCAGGCAAGGAATCGGCCGCCGTTCTCGGATTTAGTTCCGCTGTGGCTGCCTATGGCGCCTTCTTTATTCCGAAGAGTTATGGCACATCGATCAGCCTGTTCGGCGGGCCGGAAGCGGCCCTATACCTATTCATTGCGTTCTATATCACCTGCATCGCGGTGACGTGGCGGTTCTACTCGCGGCGTGATGCGGAAATGCCGTGTTGAGTGACCAGTGACAAGTGACAGGACAGACCGATGCATAGACGAAGAGTCATAGAAAAGGCGTGCTCGCATGGTAGTGAGCCTGGTGGGCCACCTGGTGGTCGATTGGCCAACAATGTTGCGCTCGTTACTAATCACTGGTCACTCGTCACATGCGACCGAAGGGGAGCAAGACAATGAGTCATTTTCTCGACCGATTGAAGTTCTTCACGCGTGACAAGCAGGCGTTTTCTGATGGGCATGGCGTGGTGACCGACGAAGACCGTACCTGGGAAGACGGTTACCGTCAGCGTTGGGCGCACGACAAGATCGTGCGTTCAACCCACGGTACCAATTGCACTGGTTCGTGCAGTTGGAAGATCTACGTCAAAGGCGGGGTTGTAACGTGGGAGACCCAGCAGACCGATTATCCGCGTACGCGCCCGGACATGCCCAATCATGAGCCGCGCGGATGCTCACGGGGTGCTTCCTATTCCTGGTATTTGTACAGCGCAAACCGCGTCAAGTATCCGATGGTGCGCGGCCGCCTGGTCGCGCTGTGGCGCGAGGCGCGCAAGACACTTGATCCGGTCGACGCATGGGCGTCGATTGTCGAGAACCCGCAGCGCGCCAAATCGTATAAATCAATACGCGGAATGGGCGGGTTCGTGCGTTCCAATTGGGATGAGGTCAACGAGATCATCGCCGCGGCGAACGTCTACACCATCAAGCAATACGGTCCTGACCGTGTCATTGGCTTCTCGCCGATTCCCGCCATGTCAATGGTGTCTTACGCGGCCGGCAGCCGCTACCTGTCGTTGATCGGCGGCGTGTGCATGAGCTTCTACGATTGGTACTGCGACCTGCCGCCGGCCAGTCCGCAGGTTTGGGGCGAGCAGACCGACGTGCCTGAGTCGGCGGACTGGTACAACTCCACATTCATCATTGCCTGGGGTTCGAACGTGCCGCAGACACGCACGCCGGACGCGCACTTCTTCACCGAAGTTCGCTACAAAGGGGCGAAAATCGTCGCCGTCACACCTGACTACGCCGAAGTCTCCAAACTCGCTGACTTGTGGCTGCATCCAAAGCAGGGCACCGATGCAGCGCTGGCGATGGCGATGGGCCACGTCATCCTAAAGGAGTTCTATCTCGACCGGCAATCGGATTACTTCGAGGACTATGTCCGCCGCTACACCGACATGCCAATGCTGGTCACGCTGGTTAACCGCGGCGGCTATCTGGTCGCCGACCGCTTTGTGCGTGCTTCGGATTTCGCGGATGCGCTCGGCCACGCCAACAACCCCGACTGGAAAACGCTTGCCTACGATGAGATCTCCGGCAACGTCGTCGCACCGAACGGGTCAATCGGCTTTCGCTGGAATCAGCAAGACGGTCAGGATCAGGGCAAATGGAACACCGAAGAGAAAGACGGTGCGAGTGGCCGCGACGTCAAGCTGCGGCTGTCGCTGCTCGATACGCGTGACGACGTCGTGGGTGTCGCATTCCCGTACTTTGGCGGCGTGGTCAACGAACGCTTCCAGCACAGTGATATGGGTAGCGATGTGCTGGTGCGCAATGTTCCAGTCAGGAAATTGCAGCTGGCCGACGGCGAGATACTGGTGGCGACGGTATTCGACCTGCTGTGCGCCAACTACGGACTCGATCGCGGCCTCGGTGGCGACGGCGTCGCCGCATCATTCGATGACAACGTGCCGTACACGCCGAAGTGGCAGGAGAACATCACCAGTGTC
>JBFKXV010000142.1:0-6739 GCA_041637935.1 Burkholderiales bacterium
ACCGCCGGCTCAGGACGTGTACCGGCCGCGTTCAACAATATCGTGGGACTCAAACCCTCGCTCGGATTGCTGTCGACCCGCGGCGTGGTACCGGCATGCCGCACACTGGATTGCGTGTCGATTTTTGCTTTGACGGTATCTGACGCGCAAACCGTGCTGCAATTTGCCGAAGGATTTGACGGCAACGATCCTTTTTCGCGAGTGCCGGTAGACACCCGTGTTCAGTTTGGCGGGCACTTCCGCTTCGGGGTGCCAGGCGCAGCGGACCTCGAGTTCTTTGGCGATCACCAGTATGAGACGCTTTATTCAGAAGCCATCACACATCTGAAAAAGTTGGGCGGGGAAGCGATCGAGGTTGATTTCGCGCCGTTTCTGGAGACCGCCCGCTTGCTCTACGAGGGACCGTGGGTCGCCGAACGCTGGTTGGTGATCCATGACCTGCTGGCGCGCAACGCGCAAGCTGTCAACCCGGTTGTCCGTCAAGTCATCGAGAAAGCATCAACCATGTCCGCTGCCGACGCCTTCGAAGCATCTTATCGGCTCAAGGCATTGCGGCGCCAGACAGAAACGACGTGGAACCAGGTGGATCTGTTGGTGACGCCCAGCGCGGCAACGATTTACACCCTGTCACAGATCGACGCTGATCCAGTCACGCTCAACAGCAGGCTGGGCTATTACACCAATTTCGTGAATCTGCTCGACCTGTCGGCACTCGCCGTGCCGGCCGGATTCCGGGACGACGGCTTACCATTCGGTATAACGCTGGTGTCGACTGCATTCTGCGAACAGGCTTTGTGCGAACTCGGTAAGCGTATACAGCGCAGCTACGGGTTGCGTCTCGGTGCAACCGGTTCAACCATGCCGCAAGCGGATGCGGCGCCAACGACACCGCAATCCAGCAACGCCGTGCCCCCCACATTGCGGCGCAATGGCGCCGTGCGCGTCGCGGTATGCGGTGCGCATATGTCTGACCTGCCGCTCAATCATCAGCTCACTGACAGGGGCGCGCGCCTGGTGCGCACTGATTGCAGCGCCCCGCACTACAGACTATTCGCGCTCGAGGAATTTTCGCCACCGCGGCCGGGCATGATCCGCGACGAACCCGGCGCTGCCATCGAGCTGGAGGTGTGGGAAATGCCAGCCGAGCGATTTGGTGATTTTGTCGACGGCATTCCGGCACCGCTTGGCATCGGCACCGTCGAACTGAGTGACGGGCAACAAGTGCGCGGCTTCCTCTGCGAGCACTACGCAACGCGCAACGCGCGGGAAATTACTGAAATTGGCAGTTGGCGGACTTACCTTTCGTCACATCGCGAACCTGATTCAAATACTAACTAGAACCTGTCTCACAATCCGGGGAGGTCATCATGGCAACAGTGCCGGCGGAACCGTATGAATTCGAATTCGATCCACGCAGTTGCGCTGTTCTGATCATCGACATGCAGCGTGACTTTGTCGATCCCGGTGGATTCGGCGAGGCGCTGGGAAACGATGTCTCGCTACTAAGAAAGGCAATCGCACCAACCAGGCAAATTCTCGATGCGGCCCGTAAAAAGAAGATGCTGGTGATTCATACGCGCGAGGGTCACCGGCAGGATCTGAGCGATTTGCCGCGCAACAAGAAACTGCGCGGCAAGCTCAAGACCGGCATAGGCGATCCCGGGCCGATGGGGCGCATTCTGGTTCGCGGTGAATTTGGTCACGACATTATTGACGAGCTGAAACCGGCCCCGGGCGAACCGGTGGTGGACAAACCCGGCAAAGGCGCCTTCTACGCCACCGATCTGGATTCGATGCTGCACAACCGCGGTATCAGGCAACTCGTCGTTTGCGGTGTCACGACTGAAGTCTGCGTCAATACCAGCGTGCGCGAAGCAAACGACCGGGGTTACGACTGTCTTGTGCTGGAAGACTGTGTCGGCTCTTACTTCCCGGAGTTCCAGATTGCGGCGCTCAACATGATCAAGGCGCAAGGCGGTATCTTCGGTTGGGTTGGACATTCGAAACAGTTTCTGGAGGCGTTAGCGAAAGTCTGAGCGAACAACGCGCCGAGTGGCGCGCAACAACAAAGAAAGGGGAAAGCTGATGGAGAACCAACAAGGCGTTTCACAAGTGCGTTGGTGGGTGCCAGGAGACTGGAACGGCTTTTTCGGACTATTCACCAATGTCGTGCTCAACGTGATCGTGCTGACGGGGCTATGCCTCGGCGTGGTTCAGTTGCCGGACGACATCGTATTCGGGCGCATCCTTCCCGCGTTGGGTATCGCACTGCCGATCGGCAATCTTTATTACGCCTGGCTTGCCTATCAGCTTGCGAAAAAAGAGCGGCGCAGCGATGTCACTGCGATGCCATATGGACCCAGTGTGCCGCACATGTTCATTGTCGTTTTCGTAGTCATGTTGCCGGTCTATCTCAAGACCAACGATGCGCTACTGGCGTGGCAGGCAGGTCTCGCGTGGGCTTTCATCATCGGCATCATCGTGCTTGCCGGCATTTTCGTCGGACCCTGGATCCGCGCACACACGCCGCGTGCGGCGATGCTCGGCACGCTTGCCGGGATCTCGATCGCTTTCATCTCGTTACGGCCGGCATTCCAAATGTGGGAAGTGCCGTGGATTGCTTTTGTGTCACTTGCCATTGTGCTGATCAGCTGGACAGCGAATATCCGTCTTCCGTTCGGGCTGCCCGGCGGGCTGGTTGCCGTCATCATCGGTGTCGTGCTCGGCTGGGTCGCCTATTTCTTTGGCTGGAGCGATGTGGTGCAAGCGCAACAGGTCACTGGCTCGTTCGCGCAATTCGGTCTGCACCCGCCGATTCCAGGCGGCGAGGTTTGGCGCGGCCTGATCGACGCCGTGCCGCTGCTGGTGACCGCGATCCCGCTCGGCATTTACAACTTCACCGAAGCGATGAACAACGTCGAGAGTGCCGCCGCTGCGGGCGATAATTACAATTTGCGCAAGATCCTCGCCGCTGACGGTATCGGTGCGGTCGTCGGGTCGGTACTCGGTAGCCCGTTCCCGCCGGCAGTTTATATCGGCCACCCGGGCTGGAAGGCAGTTGGCGGAAGAATCGGCTATTCGCTCGCCACCGGAGTGGTGATGGCGCTGGTGTGCTTCCTTGGACTCACCGCCTTGTTGCTGGCGGTCGTGCCGCTGGTCGCGATCCTGCCGATCCTGCTCTACATCGGTCTGGTGATCGGAGCACAAGCATTCCAGGCCTCGCCCAAGAACCACGCGCCGGCGGTGGTCCTTGCAATCATTCCCAACGTTGCGGCATGGGGCCAGCTACAGGTCGATAGCGCGCTCTCTGCGGCCGGCACCTCGGCCTCGGAAGTGGGCATGGGTGCGCTTGCCGGGTCAGGCCTGGTCTATCGCGGCATGGAATTGCTCGGTGGCGGCGCGGTGCTGGCGGGGCTGGTGCTCGGTGCGCTTGCCGCATTCATCATCGACGGCAAGTTCAGGGCGGCCGCAATCTGGGCATTCGCCGGCGCGGTGCTGGCGTTCTTTGGATTTATCCACGGCACGCACCTTGGCTGGGCCATGTCGCCGCAGGTCGCGCTGGGCTACGCGTTGTTCGGACTGGTCTGCCTGGCAGCTGCAACGCAACACCGCAATGCAACTCGATGACATGCAGCGGACGACTCGACGGCCCGCCTGGTCACGCCAGTGGCCGCAGGCCGATCGAGCGTTGCCTGTCGTGGAAGTTGGCGAGCTGGCGCGCCGGGCGCTGGCTCGCAGCGGCGGGATCGCGTCGCCTCTGACGGAATTGCCCGCTGCGCCGTATTTCGACGCAGCCGGCGAAATCGTCTGGATCGGCGCGAAGCTGCCTGTGCTGCACCCGCGCGCGGTGGTGACCACCGCTGCGCCGCATCGCAGGGTCGCGTTACGGCTTCGATCCATGCCAGACCGTGGCTGGTGTGCACACCTGGCGTTGCTCAATGTGACCGCGGCAAACCGTGTCAGGAGCGCTGCGCAGCGGTTGTCGCGCAGCGTTGCCCGTAGCACGGCTGCACGCGGATTCGGAAACCTGCTCACCGGCCACAAGCCGCCGTTTCCGCTCGACCTGTGCGCGCCCCGGGTAGACGATCTCATCACGGCATATGCACTCGACGACGCCGATCGCGCAGTGTCTGCTTCGCGTGCCCTGCTCGGTGTGGGCACCGGACTGACGCCGTCCGGCGATGACCTGGTCGGTGCCGCACTGTTCGGACATCGCCTGGTTACCGGGCGCAGTCCCGGTTGGGACGCGGCCGCAGCAGAATTGTCAATCCGGATAAAAGAGTTGAGCAATGCGGTCAGCGCGGCACTTTTCAGTGATCTGGCACGCGGTCAGAGTTTTGCACCGCTGCATGCGCTCGCCGAAGCGCTGGTGCAAGATGACGATAGCGCTGCGCTACGCGCGGCGTGTGAGCTGAGTGCACTGGGTCATTCTTCCGGTTGGGACATGCTGACCGGATTCATCATCGGCACGAACGCAGGCACGGGCTGATGGTCGAAACAACATACCAACGTAAATACAACTGTGAACATGACGATCAAGACAGACAAATCAGAGCGACAGAAATCAGATCAGGAATGGCGTGAGCAGCTGACCAGGGAGCAATACCAGGTGCTGCGGCAGGAAGGCACAGAGCGCAGCTTCACCAGTCCGCTCAACGACGAGCATCGCAGGGGAACATTCGTTTGCGCCGGATGCGGTCAGCCGCTGTTCACGTCTGATATGAAGTTTGATAGCGGTACCGGTTGGCCAAGTTTTTTTACGTGTGTCGACGACGCCTTCGAGACCAAAGCAGACCGCAAACTGTTCATGACGCGCACGGAATACCATTGCGCGCGCTGCGGCGGGCATCATGGCCATGTTTTCGAGGACGGGCCGGAACCGACCGGATTGCGTTACTGCAATAACGGTGTGGCGTTGCGCTTTATACCGGACTGATTGACTGGCAAACGCCGGGCTCAACGGCGTGCGTGCCGCCACCCGGTGAGGCTAAGGCGCGACGAGCATCTCCCGTGCGGTCTTGCCACCGCCAAAGCTGCCCGGCGCAGGTGGTTTGCCGCCCTTGGTAACCCTGATCGCGCAATACTTGAATTCGGGAATCTTGCCGAACGGGTCGAGCGCCGGATTGGTCAGCTTGTTGGCCGCTGCTTCATGATAAGCGAAGGCAATGACCACTGTTCCCGGTGGCGTGCCGTCGTCGGCGCGCGCATACAACGAGATGCTGCCGCGGCGTGATGACACTGTGACGACTTCACCCGGCCTGACATTGAGCGTATCGAGGTCGAGCGGATTGATCAGTGCGGTCGGTTCAGGCTCGATCGCATCGAGTACGCCGGAACGCCGCGTGATCGCACCGGTGTGCCAGTGTTCGAGCTGCCGGCCGGTGATCAATACCATCGGGTAGTCGCGGTCCGGGCGCTCCGCTGCCGGAATGATATCGGCCGGAACGAACCTGCCGCGCCCGTCGGCTGTCGGGAAACGATCGGTAAACACCACCGGGCTGCCGGGGTCACCTTCTTTCTCGCATGGATAGGTAACGCAGTATTCGTCTTCCAGGCGCTGCCAGGTGATGCCGGCGATCGAAGGCATTGCCTTGCGCATCTCATCGAAAACTTCGTGCGGCCCGGCGTAATTCCAGTCCAGACCGAGCCGGCGCGCCATCTGTTGTATCAGTTCCAGGTCAGGCCGCGCTTCGCCGGGTGGTTTTAATGCCTGGTGCCCCAGTTGAACCATGCGATCGGTATTGGTCACCGTGCCGGTCTTCTCCGGCCACGCCGTCGCCGGCAGTATCACATCGGCCAGGCAGGCCGTCTCGGTCAGAAATATATCCTGCACCACCAGCCAGTCGAGATTGGCCAGCGCGGCGCGCGCATGATTCAGATCGGGGTCGGACATCGCCGGGTTCTCACCCATGATGTACATCCCCTTGATGTCGCCGCTGTACGCGGCGTCCATGATTTCCACCACCGTCAACCCCGGCACGGCGTCGAGTCTGGCATCCCACAATTGCTCGAAGCGGGCGTGAGCCTGAGGATCGTCAACGCGCTGGTAATCCGGAAACATCATCGGGATCAGTCCGGCGTCGGAGGCACCCTGGACGTTGTTCTGACCACGCAACGGATGCAAGCCGGTACCGGGGCGGCCAATCTGCCCGGTGGCCAGCGCCAGGGCAATCAAACAGCGCGCATTGTCGGTGCCATGCACGTGCTGCGAAATACCCATCCCCCAGAAAATCATCGATGCTCTTGACGTTGCATACAAACGGGCAATCTCGCGAATCGTTTGCGCCGCTACACCGCACACGGGTTCCATCGCTTCGGGACTGTAGCCGGCAACGTTATCGCGTAATGCCGCAAAGTTATTGGTGCGCTGCTCAATGAACTGCTTGTCGGCCAGGTCTTCCTCGACAATCACATGGAGCATCGCATTGAGCAGTGCGACGTCAGTGTCGGCCTTGAACTGCAAAAAATGCGATGCATGACGCGCCAGCTCGGAGCGTTGCGGATCACACACGATCAGCGTGGCGCCTGCTGCTGCAGCGTTCTTCATCCAGGTCGCTGCAACCGGGTGATTACTGGTGGTGTTGGACCCGATGACCAGAATCACGTCAGCGTTGAGCACATCGCTTACCTGATTCGATACCGCCCCCGAACCAATGCCCTCGAGCAACGCCGCGACCGAAGATGCGTGACACAACCGCGTGCAATGGTCGACGTTATTGGAGCCGAAACCGATGCGCAC